>JBATAV010000156.1:0-4292 GCA_049662025.1 Paracoccaceae bacterium
GCACAGATCCTTGGCGCCAAGCCCAGTCTGGTGCTCCTTCAGAATGCCGATGATCTGTTCTTCCGTGAACCTGGAACGCTTCATCATCTGTCTCCTTTGTAAGGAACAGACCAAACCAAAAATCGCGGACGTTTCTGGGGAGTAGGTCACTCGCATCGGGACAATGGCACCAAATGCGTCGGTCGCCCGTCAGCCCCGCACGAACACATGCGCGCTCATCGGCGACCAGTGAACATGCAGCCGGTCTCCGCGCGCCAGGCGACCTGCCAGCGGGTGACCGAAGCTCAACCGCACGGACAGTGCGTCCCCCCAGCCGGTCCTGGCAGCAACTGTGGTATTGCTGCCCAGAAAGGTCAAATCCTCGACTGTCACGGGTAGCGACGCGCCTTTTGGTCCCGGCTCGGACGACAACTCGATCCGTTCGGGTCGCAGCATCAGTTCGGCCGCTTGTCCGGCACGACCCGGTCCATGCGCCGGCACGGTCTGAACCATGGTGCCATCGGCAAAGCGCAGTCCTGCGTGACCACCGTCCACTGTGGTCAGCACACCCCGCAGAAAGGTGCTGTCTCCGATGAAATCGGCCACGAAATGGGTGGCGGGGTTGGCATAGAGTTCCTGCCCGGTACCAACTTGTTCGATCTTGCCATGGTTGAACACGGCGATGCGATCAGACAGGCGCAGAGCCTCTTCCTGATCGTGGGTGACATAAAGGATCGTCACGCCGGTTTCCTGATGGATGCGGCGGATCTCGACCTGGATTTCCTCACGCAGTTTCTTGTCCAGCGCCGACAGCGGCTCGTCCATCAACAAGACCGGCGGGTCATAGACCAGCGCCCGCGCCAGGGCGACTCGCTGCTGCTGGCCGCCCGACATCTTGGCCGGGCTGCGATCTTCAAACCCCTCCAGCCGCACCAGTTTCAACGCCCGCTTGACCTTTTCGCCCACCTCGGACTTGCCCATCCGGCGCACCCGCAGCGGGAAGGCGATATTTTCGCCCACGCTCAGATGCGGAAACAGCGTGTAGCGCTGGAACACCATGCCAATGTTGCGCTTATGCGAGGGGATCGACAGGATCGACCGTCCCCGCAGCAGGATATCGCCGGCGGTCGGGTCCTGAAACCCGGCAAGAATGAAAAGCGTGGTCGATTTGCCCGAGCCTGAGGGGCCAAGAAAGGTCATGAACTCTCCCTCGTCGATCGTCAGCTCGACATGGTCGGTGGCCACCACGGTGCCATAAGTCTTGCGGATGCCGTTGATGTGCAAGAAGGCGTCGGTCATTCGGATCTACCTTTGCGGATCAGGGCAACGACGATCATCAGCAGCACCGTCAGCCCGACCAGCAGGGTTGAGGCGGCGGCGATCACCGGCGTCAGATCCTGGCGCAGCGTTGTCCAGACCTTGACCGGCAGGGTTTGCAGGCTGGGCGAGGCCATGAAGATCGCCAGAACCACCTCATCCCATGAGATCAGAAAGGAAAAGATGGCAGCCGAGAACATGCCGTGGCTGATGCAGGGCAAGGTGACGCGCAGCCGCGCCTCCCAGGGCGAGGCGCCGCAGAGAATGGCGGCATCCTCGATTGCGGGGTCAAAGGTCTCCAGCGCGCCGGAAATGGTGATGATCGCAAAGGGCAGCGCCACGATAACATGCGCGATGACAAAGCCGGTCAGCGTGCCGTTCAGTCCCAGCCGCAGAAAGGCCGCGTAAAGGGCCACCGCCAGGATCACCACCGGCAAGACCATCGGGGTCAGGAAAAACGCGCGCAACACCGCGCGGCCACGGAATTTCCCCCGCACCAGCGCCAGCGACGCCAACAGCCCCAGCACCACCGACACGACCATGACGATCAGCCCGATCTTGGCCGAGGTCAGTGCCGCCTCGATCCAGCGCGGATCGGCGAAGAGGTCGTGATACCATTTCGTCGTCCAACTTGGCGGCGGAAAGATCAGCCAGCGCGATGATCCGAACGACAACGCCACGATGAACAGGATCGGCAGCAGCAAAAACAGGCTCATCAGAATGCAGATGCCGTATAGCGCCCATTTCCAGGCCCCCAGCTTACGGAAATCCAACAGCATCAGTTGGCCTCCTTCGGCTCAAGAAACCGCAGTTGCAGGGCGTATAGCGACAGTGTCACCACCAAGAGCAGGAAGGCCGCAGCCCCGCCCATGCCCCAGTTCACCAGGCTTTGCACCTGCTGCACGATCAGTTCGGCCAGCATCATGTTGGCGGTGCCGCCCAACAGTGAGGGCGTGACGAAATAGCCCAGCGACATCACGAAAACCATCAGCCCGCCCGAGGCCAGACCCGGTGCGGCCAGCGGCAACAGCACTCGGCGCAGCGCCTGACCCTTGGAGGCGCCGCACAGCGCAGCTGCCTGCAGGATCGCGGGGTCGATCTTGCGGATCACACCCAAGAGCGGCAGGATCATGAAGGGCAGCATGATATAGACCATGCCGATGGTCACCCCGACCAGATTGTTGGTCAACTCCAGCGGCTCATCAATCACACCCAGCGCCAGCAGAACCCGATTGATCAGCCCGGTCTGTTGCAACAGCACCATCCAGGCATAGGTGCGCGCCAAAAGGTTCGTCCACATCGACAAGAGGATGATGGCGAACACCACTGCCGCCCATCGCCGCGGCATGATGGCCAGCGCCCAGGCCACCGGAAAGGCGATCAGCATGGTCACCACGGTCACCAGACCGGCGACAAAGAAGGTGTTGAAAAACACCTTTGCATAGGTCGTGCTGCCGACCAGCACTGCGTAATTTTGCAGACCCAGCACGGGTTCGGTCACAGATCGCAACAAGAGCGCCGCGACCGGAATCACGAAAAAGACCGCCAGCAACATCAGTGCTGGCAGGGCAAAGCCAAAGCCGGACCTGCGGCGAAGGGCAGCGAAAACCATGGTCCGGTCCTTTGCAAGAATCAAAAGGATGGTCCGGCCGCGACAGCGGCGCCCGGACCCCGTCGCAGGCTGTTACTGCGCCTGCCACGCATACCAGCGGTTGCCAATCTCATCGCGATGCTCGGCCCAATAGGCCATGTCGGCATTCACCTGCAACGCGGTCTGCGCGTCGGGCAAGGTGGCGCGCAAGCCTGCGTCCATCAGATCGGCCGAGCCGAGGTTGGTCGGCGCATAGCCGGTAGCGGTGGCAAAGGCGGCCTGGCCTTCGGCGCTGCTGGCCTCGGCGATGAACTTCATCGCCGCGTCCTTGTTGGCGGTGCCCTTGGGCACGACCAAGGCATCCGCAGCGGTGATGTTCTGATCCCAGCTGACGCCGACATCTACCCCATCAGCCTGCAGGGCCGACAACCGGCCATTCCAGAAAAAGCCGATCGGTGCCTCACCCGAAGCCAGCAATTGCTGCGATTGCGCGCCACCTTCCCACCAGATGATGTCGCCCTTGATGGTGTCCAACTTGGCAAAAGCGCGGTCCAGATCCAGGGGATACAGCGCATCGGGCGCCACGCCGTCAGCAAGCAAAGCTGCCTCGATCACGCCGGGGGCGGACCATTTGTAAAACGTGCGCTTGCCTGGAAACTTCGCCGTGTCGAACAGATCGGCCAGGGTCGCGGGTTGAGCATCGGGGAAATTCGCCGGGTTCCAGCCCAGAACAAAGGAATAGTAGAACGATCCGACCGCATAGTCAGACACAAAGCGCGGATCCAGTTTCGACTTGTCGATCACGGCAAAGTCCAGCGGCTCCAGCAACCCCTGCGCCCCGGCCTGCAAGGCCCAGTCGTATTCCACATCGACGACATCCCAGGCCACGGCACCTGCCTCGACCATGGCTTTGATCTTGCCGTAATCGGTCGGGCCATCCTGTACCACGGCAATGCCGGTCTTTTCGGTAAAAGGCGTGGCCCAATTCGCGGTTTGCGCATCCTGCGTGGTGCCGCCCCAGGACGTAAAGGCGATCTGATCGGCCTGTGCGGTCCCCGCAAAGGTCAGGGCAGCCAGTGTCAGAAGTGTCTTTTTCATTGTCGTTCCTCCCATAAGGTTTCTTGTCTTCAGCGCATGACGAAGGGATCGGGGATCGGATCGTCAGATGTCCGCAGCCAGACAGTTTTGACCGTGGTGTAGTCCAGTGCCGCCGCCAAATTAGCCTGACTGGTCCGCGGCGTGTCGGTTCCCGGTCAGATTGTCCAAGTCAGTCGTCCACCTCAGATCACCGAGACCGCGCCGGCATAGGCGGCGACGATATGCACATCGGCGTGGGCCGCCAGCGCTGCGATCTCGCGCTCCTGCTCGGATGACAGCAGGCCCTCTTCCGGGGCCGCAGCGATCG
>JBATAV010000157.1:0-8287 GCA_049662025.1 Paracoccaceae bacterium
CCGCCGCCTTGATCATCACCGGAAAGCCGGTGTCCATCAGCACATGCCGCGCCTCGTCCAGATCAACCCGGCCCATGCTGCCCGGCACCACCGGCACCCCCGCCGCATGGGCGGCCGACCGGGCGGCAACCTTGTCGCCCATGGTGCGGATCGCATCGCCGGACGGCCCCACAAAGGCCATCCCGGCCTTGGCGCAGGCATCGGCGAAATCGGCATTTTCCGCCAGAAAGCCATAGCCCGGATGCACCGCATCGGCCCCGGTCTCTTCTGCCGCCCGCAGAATTGCCGCCACGTTCAGATAGGATTTCTTCGCCGCCGGAGGCCCGATATGCACCGCCTCATCGGCAATCTGCACATGCAGAGAGTCCGCGTCGGCGTCGGAAAAAACCGCCACCGTCGCCATCCCCAGATCCTTCGCCGCGCGCAGGATCCGCACTGCAATCTCTCCGCGATTGGCAACCAGCAGCTTTTTCAACATCACTGAACCTCGGCCAGCACAGCGCCCGCCATGACGGGCTCTTCGTTGTCACATTCAAAGCGGATATTTTCGCCAGCAACCTCGGCCTTGATCTCGTGAAACGACTTCATCACCTCGATCAGCCCGATTACATCGCCCACAGCGACCGCATCGCCATCGGCCTTGAAGGGCGGTTTGTCGGGGGAAGACGAGCGGTAGAAAGTGCCGGGCAGGGGGGACAGCAACTGGGCCATGGGGAAACCTTTCAGGTATGGGGCTGAACCGCCGCGCGGACCGCTTGGGCGATCTGAATGGCGTTCGGCGTGTCGGAATGGATGCAGATCGTCTCGCAGCGCAGCGGGAAGTCGCTGCCATCGCTGGCAGTGCCCTTGCCTTCGGTAATGGCCCGCACACAGCGCGCCGCCATCAGGGCAGGGTCTTTCGCCTCATGCTCGCGCGTCACGATCAGGCTGCCATCCGGGCGGTATTCCAGATCGGCAAAGAATTCCGCGATGAACTGATGTCCGCGCGCGGGGAAGATCTTTTCGTGCAGCGTGCCGGTCATGCCCAAGAGCGGCACCTTCCAGATGTCGGCGGCGTCGCAGATCGCATGGGCGATATCTTCTTGCCGCGCTGCCATGCCGTAAAGGCTGCCATGCGCCTTGATATGGTTCAGTTCCATCCCTTCGGCCTTCAGAAACCCGCAAAGCGCACCGATCTGATAGATCAGGCAATTGGCCATTTCCTCGCGGTCTATCTTCATCTCGCGCCGCCCGAATCCCTGCAGGTCCGGGAGCGACGGATGCGCCCCAACCTTCACCCCATGCGCCTTGGCCAGTTGAACTGTGGCCCGCATGTGATTGAAATCGCTGGCATGAAAGCCGCAAGCGACATTGGCGATATGGATCAGAGGCATCAGCCCGGCATCATCGCCCATGCGATAGAGTCCAAAGCTTTCGCCCATGTCACAGTTGACCGTGACCGGCATCGCACCCCCCCGAATTATTGTCGAATTGACCCGATGGTGGGCCGAGTCGGGGTGCATTGGCAAACTCGAAATTCTGCAATATGATATCTGAAATTTCGATACAAGCGGCTGACCCAAGCAACCCATGTCCCTGACCCTGAAACAACTGCGCTACTTCATCGCCGCCGCCGAAACCGGCCAGATCAGCCATGCCGCGATGGAGATGAACATCTCGCAATCCGCCGTCACCGCCGGGATTCAGACGCTTGAGTCGCAACTGGGCGTGAAACTCCTGTCACGCGGCGCTCAGGGCGTGGCCGTCACCCCCGAGGGCGCGCGGTTCCTCGCCCGCGCGCGCAGCATCATGGCCGCAGTCGAAGACGCCACCCGCAGCCCCCTGGGCGAAGAAACCCGCGTCACCGGCCGGTTGCGGCTGGGGGTGACCTACACCGTCGCCGGCTATTTCATGGCCCGCCACTACGCCGCCTTCCGCCGCAGTTATCCCGGCGTCACGCTGGAATTGTCCGAACAACCCCGCGCGGCGATCGAAAACGCACTGGTGACGGGGGGGCTGGACCTGGCCGTCCTCCTGACCTCGAACCTGGGCAACACCGATGACCTTGCCGCCGAAACCCTGTTCCGCTCACGCCGCAGGCTCTGGCTGCCCTCGGACCACCCGCTTCTGGCCGTGCCCGAGGTCTCGCTCGCCGATGTCGCCCGCCAGCCCTACATCATGCTGACCGTGGACGAGGCCAGCCGCACCGCCAGCCGCTACTGGGATACCTTCGGGTTGACGCCGCAGGTGGTCTTCACCACTTCCTCGGTCGAGGCGGTGCGCTCGATGGTGGCGGCCGGAATGGCGCTGACGATCCTGTCGGACATGGTCTACCGCCCCTGGTCGCTGGAAGGCCAGCGGATCGAGCAACGGGTGCCGGTGGAAGCCGTGCCTTCCATGGACGTGGGCCTGACATGGGCCAAGGCAAGGCCGCTGACCGGCCCGGCGCAGGTGTTCCGGGCCTTCCTGTCGCTGACCCTCGGCTCCGGCGGCTGAGCCCGGCCCAAATTCTTCAAGGAAATCTGCCAAATCCAATACGCAGAAGATTTGCGGCGCATCGCCTACGGCACCCAGGGCGCTGCACCCTCTGGCGTCAGGTCATAAAACCTGCCCGCCGACAGGGTCAGCCATTCCCCGGCCGCGCCACCCGGCCAGATCACCCGCAGTTCGACTTGATCCGCCGCGCCCAAGCCCAGATGCAGCCAGCCCAATTGCCCGCCCGCATGCCCACCACCCGAGGTCACCTCGCGCCGCTCCACCTTGTCGCCGCGCTTTATCTCCAGGACCGCGCCGATCGCATCGCGGTTCGCCCCCGGCAAATGCAGCGCCACCTCGACCCACGGGCCCAGGGGCGCCTTTTGCCGCCAGATCTCGACCCCCGCCCAGCGGTTCACTGCCACCAGATCCAGGGCCCCGTCCAGGTTGAAATCCGCCACCGCCCCGCCGCGCCCCACCTTCATCGAGGCCACACCCGCGCGGTCGCCCGCCTCGACAAAAACCCCGTCCTCGCCTTGCAACAAGAGGTTGTTGGGGTCGAGGGCCGCGAAATCCTCCATCTCGGCGACGTTGCCCTTGACCACATAAAGGTCTTCAAGCCCGTCGTTGTTCACATCGGCGAACTGCGCATGCCAGGCGGTCGAGGGCCGCAGATCGCCACCCACATAGGGCCGATGCGCCGTCACACCGCGTTTCAGCGCAATGTCGGCAAAGACCGGCAGGCCGCTACCGGCATCCTTCAGCACCTGCAACTTGTTGTCGGCCATCGAGGTCAGGAAATAGTCCGGATAGCCGTCCAGCGTGATATCCGCCGTGGCAATTCCCATCCCCCAGATCTTCAGCCGCTTCCAGCCCTCGTCCTCGGTCCACAGCCGTGGCGCCGCCCCCGGCTCCAGATGCCACAGCTGCTCCTGCCCGCCCTTGTAGTATTCGCGGTCGTTCGACACCCGCAGCGACGGGGTGCCCGAGCGGTTCCAGTCGGTGAACAGCATCGACAAGGCGCAATAGCTGGGTGTCAGCGGCAAAGGCGCCGCAAACTGCCCCGCCGTCCCGCGATACAGAAGGTTCTCGGTGCAGGACCCCCAGGGGAATTCCTCGGCCTTGGGGTCGATATAGGCCCCGAATGCCAACGTCGGCCAATCCGCCCCCGCCTCCCAGGTGGCGGCAAAGGCGGTGGTCCAGTCGTCGGGCGCGGCAAAGCCCCACAAGTCGTTCGCCGGCTCGAACCTGCAGTCGCCCTTGCCCCGCATCAGTTGCGTCTCGCCCTGCCGCAGCAGCACCAGATCCAGCACCCCGTCGCCGTCGATATCCAAGGGATAGGACCCCGTCACGCCCTCAAGCTCGGCCCCGCTGTTCACCTTGGCAAAGGCAAAAGCCCCCGCCACCAGGCTATCGTTGCGCCACATCGACCCCGCACCCGCGCCGCCGGGAATGTAGATGTCGGGCTTGGCGTCGCCCGAGCAGTCGAACACCGCCGGGCCGCCACCCACCATGTAAAGGTAATCGCCCGCATAGACCGCGCCGATCCCGCCGGTATCGGCCACATAGACCGGCACCGCAGGCTCTGCCACCACCATCGAGGGCAGCAGGGCCAGCACCAAAAACCTCATTTCACCAAGGCCAGACCGGCCGCCCAGGCGCCAATGCAGCGGCCCTGCTCCAGCCCGTTGATATTGGCGAAGGGGTAGTGGATGCCGCCATACATCCGCGATACCGCCGCCTCCTCCGCCGCCGCGTGGAAACTGCCGAAATGCCGCGTTGCCAGGCCGTCCTCTTCATGCGTGGCGTCGTCAAAGGCAAAATCCTTGCCGAAGATCGAGGTCAGCGCCGCTTCGGCCGCACCCGATTGCACCGAATGGCCAGATGGGTATTCGGGAAACGGCGGGGTGATCAGCAGCGTCTCCCAGTCGGGGTCGATGTAGCGTTTGATATAGGTGACCGGCCGCACCAGGTTGTAGATGAATTTGTCGTGCCAGCAGCCGATCAGGGCATCGGCCACCGCCACCCCCAGCACCGCCAGCGCATCCGCCGTCTTGTCTGCGGGCAACCCGTCGCGCCGCGCGATCTGCAGCACGATCGACACCCAATGGCCGGGCGGAGTCGGCGAAAGCATCGGATCGTCCGACCAGAACCGCGCGATTTCCTCCTGCTCGGGCGTCAGCGCCTTTGAGGCGCCATAGACCGCCAGCGCATTGGCGTAGAACTGGCTGCCGGGGGCTGTGCTGAAATCGGGGTGGGGTGCCACCGGGCAGGTTGCGGCCTGCGGCATGGCAAAGGTGCGGTTATTGCCCCAGTTCGGCAACAGCGGCGCCTGCTGGATCGCGATGTCGTTTGTCGGCACCCAATCGTCAGGCTCTTGCCCAAAGGTGTAGTCATAGGGAAAGCCCATGTTTTCCACCACGGCACCGCCATCGGTTTCCGACCAGTCCTGCACATGCGCGGCAATCGCCTGTCCCAGGGCCTGAGAGCGGGCGATGACTTCGGGCGCCAGCCCCTCATCCACCCTTGCCCCCAGATCGGCCGCCATCGCCTGCATCGCGTGCTGGCCGGTCGGGCCGGTGTTGCCGAAGAAATCGCCCATCGCCGCCGCCAGCGCCGCATCCAGTACCACCGCGCCGTCGTAGGCCAGCCCATCCTCGGCGGCGGGCAGTTTGGTCAACCCGTTCAACTGGCCCGCCAGGCTTTGCGCCTGCGGGTCCAGCGCCGCTTGCGCCTCATGCGCGATCACGCCGACATAGGCGAAGGCACGAGAGGCGACGGGCGGCGAATAGGTCGGCGTGTGCCGCACCAGTTCCAACACCAGATCATACCAGCCGAACAGCACGTCACGTTTCAGCGCCTCGGCATCGCGGGCGCTCGCGGGCAGGGCGGTCAGGGCCAGCAACAGGCCGATGAATGCGGCGCGCAGAAATGCCATGTCGGTCTTCCCTCCGGGGCTCTTTGCGGCCCGCAACAAAGCTATGCCAAGCCGCGCGGCCTAGGGCAAGACACACTCCTGCCGTTGTGATTCGCCGAAACGTGGTTAATCGCGCCAGGTGGCGAAAACAGGCAAGACGCTTGGAAGACGCCCGGAAGACCTTTTCAAGACCCTGGATTCTGTCGATTCCGTCCCGATTAACGCTGCGTTCCCAAGGGTTTGCTCAATGCCGCCCGGTCAACCAGTTGCCCAGACCCGCCAGCCGGGATTTTCCCGCCCCCGGCCGCGCCTCGCGCCGGTCGGCGGCGTTCAGCAGCGCATACATCCCATGCACCCCGAGCCAGCGCAAAGGTTCGCGCTCCCAGGGCCTGACCCGCTTGCCGACCCAAGGCAGGCCGGTCAATTCGGTCTGCCGCCCCAGCGCCAGATCGGCCAGCGTCCGCCCCGCCAGATTGCTGGTCGAGACGCCCACGCCCACATAGCCGCCTGCCCAGCCGATGCCGGTTTCGCGGTCCAGTCCCACGGTGGCGCACCAGTCGCGCGGCACCGCCAGAACGCCGCACCAGGCATGGGCGATCGGAAAGGGTTTCGCATCCGGGAAATGCCGGTGCAGGATGGTCGTAAGCCGTTGAATGGTCTCGGAATCCGGCGCCCCATTGCTATCCAGATTCGAGCCGTACAGATAGGGCACGCCACGCGCGCCCACCGCAATCCGGCCTTCGCGCGTGCGCTGGCAATAGCAATAGGCATTGGCGAAATCCCCAAGGATTTCATGGCCCTGCCAGCCGATCTTGTCCCAGACCTCGGCCGGCAGGGGGGCGGTCACGATCTGGGCGCTGTTCAGCGGCAACCACTCGCGCTTCAGCCCCGGCAGGGCGGCGGTAAAGCCCTCGGTGCAGCGCAGGATGATGGGGGCCCGCACCACGCCGCAGTCGGTGGTGACACGGCCCTTTTCCAACGCGGTGACGGTGGTGCCCTCGCAGATTCGCACGCCCGCGCGTTCGACCGCATCGGCCAGCCCGCGCACCAGTTTTGCCGGCTGGATGCGGGCCACGCCCTCGACCACCATCGCCCCGAGGGCGCCCGGAATCCGAACCCTTTCAAGGGTTTCCGCCGCACCGATCTGATGCACCCGGTCATTTTCCCCCCAGTGCCGCCGATGCGCCACCTCGGCCGTCAGCCGCTCCAGCTGGCCCGCGTTCACTGCCACCACCAGCTCATCCGTCCGCCTGATGTCGGCGTCGATTCCCTGGCCCTCGGCAACCGCGATCACCTCGTCCACGGTGCCGCCCATGGCCCGCACCATCGCCCGCACGCCCGCCTCGTCGGACCGTTCCAGATAGCGCGCATGGGTCCAGGCAAAGCCGCCCGTCAGCCAGCCACCATTGCGGCCCGAAGCGCCAAACCCGGCGAATTCCTTTTCCAGAACAATGACCTGGCACGCGGGGCTCAACTGCTTCAGATACCACGCAGCCCAAAGCCCGGTATAGCCCGCGCCAATGATGCAGACATCTGCCGTCGCATCCCCCGCCAGCGCCGCCCGCCGTCCGGGCAACCCGATGTCGGCATACCAGAACGACACATCCCCCACACGATCCGGCTGCATCTTGTCCCTCCTTCGGCCATGGCAGGCCCAAGCGACCTAACATGCCTGACCGGCGCCGTGGGCAATTTCTGACGGCTGCAGCGGGTTTTTGATGCCGCCCCGGCAGAGCCGACCGGGCCGAAATGACAAATTTGTAATCCGCCCGTCACGTCCTGTCTGCCTTGCGGCGTCATCGAGAAAGGGCGCAGGCGCTGGTCCTGCCTTGCACGAATGGACGCATCCCCAATGGCCGACCCGATGATTTCGCTCTTGCATCTGAGCCAGAATTTTGGCGGCCCCCCGGTCGTCGATGACCTGAGCATCGACATTGCCGAGGGCGAGGTTTTCGGCTTTCTGGGCCACAACGGGGCGGGCAAGACCACAACCGTTCACATGCTGACCACGTTGGCGCGGCCAAGCCGGGGCACCGCCCGGATTGCCGGTTTCGATCTGCTGACCGATCCAATGAACGTGCGACGCAGTATCGGCTATGTGCCTGAGAACGTACGCCTATACGATGCCTTGACAGCGCATGAAAACCTGATGTTCTTTGCCCGCCTGTCGGGCGTGGCCCAGCCCGCGCTGCGCGTGGCCGAGACCCTGGCCCTGCTTGACTGCAGCGATCTTTCGGACCGCAGGGTCGGCACCTTCTCCAAGGGGATGCGGCAGCGGATCGGCCTTGCCCAGGCGATCCTGCATCGCCCCAGGGTGTTGTTTCTGGACGAGCCGACCTCGGGCCTCGATCCGATGGGGGTCAAGATGCTGCGCGATGTGATCGGGCGGCTCAACCGCGACATGGGCATCACCGTCTTCATGAATACCCACCTGATTTCCGAGATCGGCCGGACCTGCACCTCGATCGCGGTGCTCAGCCATGGCCGACTGGTCTATCATGACAGCATGCAGGCGGTCAGCGCGCGCTATGGCAGCGACAGCGCGCTGGAAGAGCTGTACCTCTCGCTGACCCCGATTGCCGGGGTGGCCGGATGACCGCTCCTGCGCTGCTGATTGCCCGCCACTCGGCCCGCTTCGTGCTGCGCGAGAAGATCGTCGGCCTACTGACCGGCCTTTTCATCGTGCTCGTCCTGCTGTCTGCCTGGCTCGGCTGGGAGGCGACGGCGACCGTCAACCGGATCTATCTGGACACTGCGGCGTTTCTGCAAGGCGCCGGGCAGCCGGTTCCATCCAACCCGGTGCTGGAGATCTCGCCGCTTTCGCTGATGCGCAACATGGTGGTCTATGTCGCCCTGATCGGGGCGCTTGCGGCCATCGTGATCGGCAACCAGTTGGTGACGATCGACCGCAAGGGT
>JBATAV010000158.1:0-2084 GCA_049662025.1 Paracoccaceae bacterium
TGCGGCTCCTTGCGCTTCATGATGGTGCCGGCAAAGACGATCAGGAAGGCCACCCAGACGATGGTGATCCACCAGTCGATGTACCAGACCGGCTCGGCATATTCGCGCGACTGCGTGCCGCCAAAGACATAGCTTGAAGCCGCCAGCAGGATGACCACCTGCCACCCCCAGAACACGAAGCTGCCCAGGCCGCCGCCGAACAGCCGCGCCGCAGAGGTGCGCTGCACGACCTAAAAGGCGGTGGTGATCAGCCCGGTCCCACCAAAAGCGAAGATCACGGCACTGGTGTGCAGGGGACGCAAACGGCCGAAGTTGCCGGTGCCCTGCAGGAATTCGAAGTTCAGCCAGGGCCAGGCCAGCTGGCTGGCGATGATCACCCCCACCAGGAACCCGACCACACCCCAGAACGCGGTCATGATGACCCCGGCGCGGATGACTCCGTCCAAGTATTCGCCTTGATCCACCACTTTCGGCTCGCCAATGCCGCGCAGCACCACCACGAAGGTGATGGCCGCCACCAGCATGACTTCGATCGCGTTGACCAGATAGGCCAGATCGCGCGCGTAATTGGCGGCAATCGCGGCACATACCGCGACCACGCCCAGCGCGATCAGTTTAACGTAGTCCCACATTTTGCGTCCCTTCGTCCGTGTCCGTCCGCTCTCGGGGCCAGAGCGACTCGCCCCGGAACGGAATTCTCGACTTTCCTGCCTTCTGCATATGCAGCACTCATCTTTCCTTGATCTGCGTCAACCTTGCCATGTGACACACTTGACCTCGGTCAACGCGACGATGACCTAAACCCCCATAATATGGAACCATCTTTCAACCTCAGGAGGCATTCATGGCCTACAAGTCGCTGTTGACTGTTGCCACCACGCCCGACCATGTCGGCACCACCATCACCGCAGCCGCCGCCATCGCGCAGAAGATGGATGCCCATCTCGACCTGCTGGCTCTGGGCGTCGATCGCACTCAGGTCGGCTATTCCTACGTCGGCTCGGGGGCGGTCATCCTTCAGGTCGCCATGGACCGCGCCGAAGAAGAGGCGCGCGTCACCGAAAAGGCGGTCAAGGACGCATTGGCCGCCCAGGGCCCCGACCTGCGCTCCGGCCTGGAAACCGCCATCACCCAGATTGGCGCACTGACCGATCTGGTTGCCACCCGCGCCCGCTATGCCGATCTGGTGGTCCTGCCCAAACCCTATGCCAAGACCACCGGCCCCGAAGCCGAGGCGGTGATCGAGGCGGCGATGTTCGAAGGCATGGCGCCGGTGCTGGTGGTGCCCGATGCCGGGCTGAAATCGCCCGAACCCAAACGCATCGTGCTGGCCTGGAACCAGAGCCGCGAAGCGATGGTGGCCGCGCGTCGTGCGCTGCCGTTCCTGAAACGCGCCGACCTGGTTACGATCACGGTGGTCGACCCGCCCGCCCACGGCCCCGAACGGTCAGACCCCGGCGGGCTTCTTTGCCAGATGCTGGTGCGCCACGGCGTCAAGGCCGAGGTTTCGGTGCTGGCCCGCACCCTGCCCCGCATCTCCGACGTGCTGCACCGCGCCTGCGCCGACATGAATGCCGACATGCTGGTGATGGGTGCCTACGGCCATTCGCGGTTCCGCGAGGCGATCCTGGGTGGCGCCACCCGCAACATGCTGGAACAGGCCACCGTCCCGGTGTTCCTGGCGCACTGACGCCAACCAGTGCAAAGCAATTGCAAAAGCCGCGCATGCGCGCGCGGCTTTCATTTCCCTTTTCTCGCCTCTGGCCTGCGGCCAACCGGCTCGGAGGCGCCTCCGGCGGGGATATTTGGGCCAAGATGAAGCCGAATGCCCCTTCATTCCGGCCAGAAATACTCCGGGGGTTTGGGGGCAGTGCCCCCATCAGCCAACGTCGCAAAAAAGCGCGCCCTTTCCCAAACGAAAAGACTTGCGGCGGCAGCCGCTCAATTGCTTCACCGGCCTCAGATCACCGAGACCGCGCCGGCATAGGCGGCGACGATATGCACATCGGCGTGGGCCGCCAGCGCTGCGATCTCGCGCTCCTGCTCGGATGACAGCAGGCCCTCTTCCGGGGCCGCAGCGATCG
>JBATAV010000159.1:0-3556 GCA_049662025.1 Paracoccaceae bacterium
GCTGACCACCCGCGCCGGGGCGGAGACGGTGGCCGAACAGGCGGCGACGGCCTCGGCCGATCTGGCGGCGGCGGTGGCGGCGCTGGATCAGGCCAATACCTCGCGCGACCGGGTGGCGGCGCTGACCCAGACCATCCGCGCCTATGAACAGGGCCTTGGCGCGTTGCGCGAAGCGCTGCGGCAGGCCGAATTGCGGCAAACCACCCTGACGCTGAACTTCAATGCCAAGCGCGACCGGATCGGCCAGCTTCTGGGCGTTCTGGCGCGGATGGAGGCCGATCCCGGCCCCTTGTTGCTTTTGCACCCCGATGGCCCCCTGGGCACCGCGCGGTCGGGCATGATTCTGGCCGAAGTGACCCCCGCCCTGCAGGCCGAGGCAGACCAGTTGAAGGTGGAGTTGCAGGAACTGGCCGAACTGCGCGCCTTGCAACTGTCAGCGGGCAAGACCCTGGCCGCCGGGTTGAAGACCGCACAAGAGGCGCGCTCGGCGCTGTCACAGGCGATTTCCGACCGCACTCAACTGCCCAAACGCTTTACCGAAGACCCGGAGGTGTTGAAGGGTCTTCTGGAATCGGCAGACACACTGGAGGCTTTTGCCGCCGGCCTGTCGCTTTCGACCGAAGACGGCGCTGCCGGGCAAAGCTTCAGCTCGGCCAGGGGCAAGCTGCCGCTGCCCGCCCTTGGCACCGTGCTGCGCCGCCCCGGCGAAGCTGACACCGCAGGCGTGCGCCGCCCCGGCATCACCTTTGCGACCCGCCCCGGCGCGTTGGTCACCGCACCCTGGCCCGCCACCATCCGCTACCTTGGCCCGCTGCTCGACTACGGAAATGTGATCGTGCTGGAGCCCGGCGACGGCTATCTTCTCATTCTCGCCGGGCTCGGAACCGTTTATGGCGAGGTGGGAGAAGTCATCGCCGGCGGCGCGCCCCTGGGCCTTATGGGTGGCACCGACGGCGACGGCGCGGAATTCATGGCGGCGCCGGACGATGGCTCTGGCGCGCGCGACACGGAAACGCTTTACTTGGAACTGAGGCAGGGCGCAGAGCCGGTGGACCCGATGAACTGGTTCGCTGCCACCGCCGCGACGGGAGACTGAAAGACCGATGAAGAAACTTTTCCTTGCTGCAGCCGGTGGCACAATTGCCGGCGCCCTCCTGACCACGCAAGTTGCCGGGCCGCTGATCGCGCAGAACACCGCGCATGACAGCTCGGTCTACGAACAGCTGGATCTCTTCGGCGACATCTTCGAACGCATCCGCGCGCAATACGTGGAACCGGTGGAAACCGACAAGCTGGTCGAAGCGGCGATCAACGGCATGCTGACCTCGCTTGATCCGCATTCATCCTATCTGTCCGCCAAGGACTTTGAAGACATGCGGGTGCAGACCAAGGGCGAATTCGGCGGCCTGGGGATCGAGGTCACCCAGGAAGAGGGCTTCGTCAAGGTGATCTCGCCGATGGATGGCACGCCCGCGGCCGATGCCGGCATTCAGGCGGGCGACTACATCACCCATGTGAACGGCGAATCGATCCTGGGCCTGACGCTGGATCAGGCTGTCGATCTGATGCGCGGCCCGGTCGGGTCGGAAATCATCATCACCGTCGTCCGCAAGGGCACGCCCGAGCCCTTCGACGTGTCGATCATCCGCAACACCATCAAGCTGACGGCCGTAAAGGGCCGTGTCGTCGGCAAGGCGGTGGTGCTGCGCATCACCACATTCAACGACCAGACCACGATCGGCCTGAATTCCGAACTGAAAAAGGGTATCGACGAACTGGGCGGCAAGGAAAACCTGGAAGGCGTGGTGATCGACCTGCGCAACAACCCGGGTGGCCTGTTGAACGAGGCGATCTCTGTCTCGGACGCCTTCCTGCAAACCGGCGAGATCGTCTCGACCCGCGGCCGCAACCCGCAGGACGGCGAGCGCTACAACGCGACCCCCGGCGATCTGATCGACGGCAAGCCGGTGGTGATCCTGATCAACGGTGGCTCTGCCTCGGCCTCGGAAATCGTGACCGGCGCGCTGCAGGACCATCACCGCGCCATCGTGGTGGGCACCAAGAGCTTTGGCAAAGGCTCGGTCCAGACGTTGATCCCGCTGAAGGGGGATGGCGCGATGCGGCTGACCACGGCGCGGTATTACACCCCCTCGGGCCGGTCGATCCAGGCCCTGGGGATTTCGCCCGACATCGTGGTGAACCAACCGGCCAAGGCACCCGTGGACCCTGCCGCCGATCCGGCCAAGGACGACAGCAAGCGGCTGACATCCGAAGCCGATCTGCGCGGCGCCATCACCAACGACTCGATGACCGAGGATGAAAAGCGCCTCTATCAGGAAGAACAGGCCGCCGCCGAAGTGGCCGCCAAGCTGCGCGATGAAGATTACCAGTTGGCCTATGCGGTTGATATCCTGAAGGGCCTGTCCACCATCGGCCAGGCAACCCCGTAAGGCGCCGCGATGACCGAGGAAAAGCCCGCACGACAACAGCGACGGGGCAAGGCCAAGGCGCCGAAAGGCCCTGGCGGCCTGCCCTATCGCCCCTGTGTGGGGGTGATGCTGGTGAACCCGGCCGGGCTGGTCTTTGCCGGTCAGCGCAAGGACAGCCCGGTGCCGGCCTGGCAGATGCCGCAGGGTGGCATCGACGACGGCGAAATGCCAAGGGCCGCCGCCTATCGCGAACTCTGGGAAGAAACCGGCGTGACGCGCGAGTTGACCGAATTTGTCGCCAAGACCCATGGCTGGGTGACCTACGATCTGCCGCCCGAATTGCTGGGCAAGATCTGGGGTGGCAAATATGGTGGCCAGCGGCAAAAGTGGTTCCTGTTCCGCTTTACCGGCAGCGACGACCAGATCCGCATCGACACCGAACACGCGGAATTCGAAAGCTGGCGCTGGATCGACGTCGACGAGATGATCGCCACGATCGTGCCGTTCAAACGCGCGGTCTACGAAGACGTCACCCGCAGTTTCCGTGCCTACCTGGCGTAAGGCAATTGCGCGGCTTCGCCGCAAGTCACTTGTGACGATCCTGATGTCTGGGCGCCGCCGTCCTTGCCACCCGCGTGTCTGGCCTGGAGGTCGGCTGCCTCCGGCGGGAGTATTTCAGCCAAGATGAAGATGCGCGGTCGCGCCTGGCTTTCAACTTGGCCCAAGCAATCCGGGGCGAAGGGCAAAGCCCGTGGGCGGCAGCGCCCCTTTCGCGGGATGGAAAGCGGCGACAAAGGCCTGGCGCTTCCGCTATTGGTTCTTGCGGTTGCCGGAATGACGCTGCGGGCTTGCTCCCTGGCCTGCCAGCAGCGTAGATCTCTGCGCATGAGTACAGAGCCGATCTCCGCCCGCTGGATTGCCGCCGATTGGGGCACCTCGAACCTTCGCGTCCGTGCGCTGGATGCCGTGGGCCGCGTGCTGGCGGAAGCCGCATCGGACGACGGCATGGGCAATCTGGCGCCGGAAGGGTTCGAGCCCGCGCTTCTGCGTCTGGTCGACCCCTGGCTTGGGCTCGGAGTAACGCCGGTTCTGGCGGCCGGCATGGTTGGCGCCCGGCAGGGCTGGAT
>JBATAV010000160.1:0-3548 GCA_049662025.1 Paracoccaceae bacterium
GCCTGACACTGGGCCATGCCGAGACGCTGCGGCGCGGCTTTGCCATCGTTCGCGGCGACGGCCAGGTGGTGACCCGGCTGGCCGAGGCCGAGCGGGCCACCAGCCTGGAAGTGGAGTTTGCCGATGGCCGGATGACCCTAGGTGCGCGTCCCCCGCGCAAGTCCAAGCCAGCCGTGGGCCCCGATCAGGGCAGCCTGTTCTGACGCGAAGGATCACAGCGGAAATGAGCGCCTTTACCCGATATGTCGCCTTTCTGCACCCGGTCGCCGGGGTGACCACCGACGAAGTGGCGATCAGGGCACATGTGGCCTGGCTGCGCACGCTTGATGCGGCGGGGCAACTGGAACTGGCCGGGCCGTTTGGCGACGGCTCGGGCGGGATGGTGATCCTGCGCGCCGAAAGCGAAGCGCAGGCCCGCGCGCTGGCCTTGGCAGACCCCTACGTCAAGGGCGGCCTGCGCCGGCTGGATCTGCGACCCTGGGAACTGTCCTGCGAAGCGAACAACCACATGGGAATGGGCTGAACGGCGGGGTCGACGCGGCCCTGACGGCGGCTTTTCGCGTGGTTTCGGTTCCCGTCGCGTTCTCATCGCCTTGCCCCGGCCGGATCAGGTGCCGAGGTATTCGTTGCAGCTCATCGCGGCATTCGAGGGGCGCAGGTAGATCGGGTCATTGGTCGGATCGCCGTTCAGATGCGCCGAAAGCCCGTCGCCGATATCGAAATAGGTCCAGCAATCGGGGTTTGCGGGGTCGTCTTCATAGGTGAAGCAGATCAGATCGCCCACCTGTTTCCAGGTGCCATACATGCAGCCGCGCGAATCCTCCCAGATCGACCGGCCGCCGGGCAGGAATTTTTCCACCCCGTAGATCGTGCCACCGAAATAGGTATCCATCTTCAGGCCGCGGGTCAGGGCGTCGAATTCCTCTCCTGTCAGCGGGTGCTGTTCGTCGGCCCCCGCCGGTGTCGGCAGGGCCAGCGCCGGTAGGGCCAGCGCTGCCAGCAGGGCCAGAAGATAGCCGCGCATTGTCACACCCCCACCTCCGGCGCGGGGCAGTTCAGCCCCTCGGTCGTCTGCTCCACTTCGGAGAGTTCGGCCCCCGGCGGGTCCAGTGTGGACAGCGCCGTCAGGCCCTTTTCGCCCTGCCAGAAGGTCCAGCAATATTCGCCATCGCTGTATTCGTAGGAAAAGCAGATCAGCCCGCCCTTCTCGAACCACTTGCCATATTGGCAATCGTCGCCCGTCACCCGCCAGCGCACCTTTCGGCCCGGCAGGTATTCCTCGGTCCCGAAGACCGATCCGTATTGCGAATAGGTCAGGGTCTTGCCGGTGACATAGGCGTCGAAATCAGCCGCCGACATCGCGTCCTGGGCCGCAGCAGGGGTGGCGGCGAGGGGGGCGGCAAGGGCCAGAAGGGCGGAAAGGAAGAAGGCGCGCATCGGGGACTCCGGTCGGTCTGGCGCCACCCTGCCAGAGCGTCCGGGCAAACGCCAGTCAGCCTTCCGTGACCTCTGCGGCCTCTCGCCATGGCTTCAGATGCCGCCGGATGGCGCGTTTCCACAGGCGCGGAAGGAAGGCGACCGTGCAAGCCACCGGCAGCGGCCAGGGCAGGCGGGGGGCCTGATCGGGCGCCGGCAGGCGCAGGGCGGGGTAGGGCCGTGTGGGGTGGGAATGGTGGTCGGAATGCCGCGGCGCATTCAGCATCAGCGCCGAGGAAAACCATGGCCCCGAGTTCCAGCTGTGCGCCGGTCCCACCGGCTCCAGCTTGCCACCGGGCAGGGTGCGGCGGCGCAGGCCATAGTGCTGCACATAGTCCGACACCAGGATCTGCGCCTGCGCATGCACCCCGAGGCCCGCCCAGACCAAGAGTCCAGTCCAACCCGCCACGGCGTAGCCGAATACGAGCGCAGCGAGGCTTCCTGAAAGATAGACCGCATAGGGATGCAGCCCGCGCCGCCCAGTGGAACCATTGGAAGATCGGGCGCGCAGCGCGTTTTCTTCAAGCCAGCCCTGCCGGAAGCTGCCCGCCCAGGCACGTGGGGCAAAGCGGTAGAACCCCATCCCCTCGGGCGCGGAATTGGGGTCCAGCGGGCTGGCGGCATGGCGGTGATGCACCAGCCGATGCGCCGATGCGTGCTGGCCGAACAGAATCGCGGCGTAGAAGGCGACGCCCAGCCGGAAAAGCCAGCGGTTGCCCCGGTGGATCAACTCATGCGCTGCCGGATGTGCGACCTGGCCCAGCCAGAAGCCGCAACCAATGAACAGCGCCACCTTTTCGGCGACCGACAGTCCCGACCGCCCCGCCACCGCCCATGTCGCCAAAGGCAGCAGCGCCAGCGCCGACAGCCCGACCGCCACCAGAAGCGCGTCCGAGCCGGGAAACTCCTGCCCGTCTTCGGCGTCTCCGGCAACCACCGGAATCAGCCGGTCCAGCACCGCCGCAAGGCAGGCCATGTAAAGAAAACCGGCCCAGACCCAGGGCCCGCCCTGCCAAAGGCCAAGCGCGAACAAAGGCACCGGCGTCAGCGCGGCGATGGCAAAGGCCATCAGGGGCAGGGGTTTGCGGTGTGAAGGGTTCTGCGGCATGGTCGGCGCTGACGGAAGCATGAAATGCGGCCTCAGGAAAGTGCATCCGTGTCGCAGGGGCGGACAATGGGCGGGGCGGTCGAGGGCGGGGTGGTCGATTTCAGCCTTGGCGGCGCGGCGCTGGCGGCGGCGGTGGTCTATTGGCTGCGCTTTGCGGCGCGTGACGATAGGGGGGTTGTGGGGGCGGTGGTCAAGACCGCCTCGACCGCACTCCTGGCGGTGCTGCTCTGGCGGGCCTCGGCGGGGCTGCCTGCGCTGTGGCCGATGGCGCTGGGCTTGTCGCTGGGGGCCGTAGGTGACTGGTGTCTGGCGCATCCGGGGCAGAAAGGCGGTCAGGGGGCGTTTCTGGCGGGGATGGCGGGTTTTGGCGCGGGGCATCTGGCCTATGCGGGCGGGTTGCTGGCGCGATCGTCGGACGTGGGTCTTGACGGTCTTTCTGCCCCCGAGATCGCTGCGGCCTTGGTGCTGGCGGGGCTTGTCGCCTCGACCGAAGGCTGGCTGGCGCCGCGCACTGGCGCGTTGCGCTGGCCGGTCCGGGCCTATGTCGGGCTGATCGGGCTGATGGGACTGGTGCTGGTTCTTTTGTCGGCGCATCCCGGTCAGGGCTGGTTGCGGCTGGGCGGGGGGCTGTTCATCCTCTCGGACCTGCTGTTGGCGATGCGGCTGTTCGTGGACACCGACCGGGGCCGGCAGCGGGTGCTGTCGCTGGTGCTTTGGCCGGCCTATTGGGGCGGGCAGTTTCTGCTGGCCTGGGCTTCGGTTCTGTACTGGTTGCCGGAGAAGGGCTGACACCCTTTCATTGACCCGCAGAAGGCATTAGGTGGAAGAAAGCTGCAAAAGAGGCCCGGTCGATGTCTTTCTTCAAGAAACTCAAGGATCGTCTGTTCCGGTCTTCCGACAAGATCAGCGACGGGCTGGATGCGCTGGTGGCCGAAGGGGCCGAGCCAGAGGCCGAGACAGAAGC
>JBATAV010000161.1:0-4079 GCA_049662025.1 Paracoccaceae bacterium
CCACCATGGCGCAGCCGGTGCGTTTTGCCGCGATCCCGCGGCCGGACGGCGCCATCGCGCCCCGCCTCGGGCAGGACGCAGCCTAGGTGCTGAGCAGCCTTCTGGGCATGACGCCCGCCGACATCGACGACCTTCGTCACCGTGGCATTCTTGGTGCCGCAGACCCCGAACCCGGACAAACCGCGCCAGAAGGAACAGCCCATGCATGACTGCCTGTTGACCGACGACCAGCGCATGATCCGCGACAGTGCCCGCGCCTTTGCCCGCGACCGGCTGGCGCCTTCCGCAGCCGAGCGTGACCGGACCAAACCATTCCCTCGCGCCGAAATGGCCGAACTTGGTGCCCTGGGCTTTCTGGGCATGCTGGTGCCCGAGGAATGGGGCGGCGTCGCGGCCGATCATCTGAGCTATGTGATCGCCGTCGAGGAGATCTCGGCTGCCGACGCCAGCATCGGCGCAATGATGGCGCTGCACAACGGTCTGGTCAGCACGCCGCTGCGGACCCGCGGCACCGAGGCGCAGAAAGAGCGGTGGCTGCGCCCGCTGGCCACCGGCAGGATGAACGGCGCCTTCGGCCTGACCGAGCCGGAAGCCGGGTCGAATGCCTTCGCCATCCGCACAAGGGCCGTCAAGGTGGACGGCGGCTGGCGCCTTTCGGGTGCCAAGCAGTTCATGTCGAACGGCAAATCCGCCGACATCGCGATCGTGTTTGCCGCCGTCGAAAGCGACGATCCGAAGCGGCGCATCACCGCCTTTCTGGTGCCTCCCGGATCCGAGGGCTACAAGGCGGTGCGGGTCGAGGACAAGATGGGTCTTGGCGCTTCCGAGACCTGTCAGGTCGTGCTCGACCAGGTCTTCGTGGCGGATGATCAGGTTCTGGGCGCGCCCGGCGATGGCTACGCGCTGGCAATGAGCACGCTGGAGCTGGGCCGGCTCGGCATCGCCGCCCAGTCGGTCGGTATCGCGCGCGCCGCCTTTGATCACGCCCACATCTATGCGCGCCAGCGGCAAACCTTCGGCAAGGCCATCATCGAGCATCAGGCCGTCGGCTTCCGGCTTGCCGAGATGCTGACCAAGGTCGAGGTGGCCCGAAGCCATCTGCACCATGTCGCCCGCCTGCGCGATGCGGGTCAGCCGTGCAAGACCGAAGCCGCAATGACCAAGCTCTATGCGTCCGAAATCGCCGAACAAGTCGCCAGCGAGGCGGTCCAGGTGCACGGCGGCTACGGCTACCTGAAGGACTTTGCGGTCGAGCGGATCTACCGCGACGCCCGGCTTTGCCGAATCTACGAAGGCACCAGCGATATCCAGAAGATGATCATCGCCAGGGCTCTCGCCACCTCCTGAAACCGGGCTGACCCGTTCGCAATCCGGCAGCCGCCCTCGGCCCGCCGATCATAGCGCAGATTGCCGCCCAGATCGAACACCAGCAGCTTGCGTTCGGTGAAGTGCTCCAGGACCCACTGCGACAATTCGCGGCCGACACCCGACAGGCGGTGGCCAGATCCTGCGTCCAGAGCGAGGCGATCAGGCCAGGCCCTCTTCCTTGCCGAACTGCTCGATCTTCGCACCTTTGGCTCGGAACTTGGTCCGGAATTCGTCATAGACATTCGCACGCACCAGGAACCGATCGCCCGAGGTGCAGACCTGTCACGAGTAGCGGAAGGCCCCGTTCATCGCGCCATCGACGGCCCGGTCGTATCGGCACCAGCCAGGATGATGAACGGCCCGGCGCCGCCCGGCTCCAGCCGGTGCGGCCGCGTGTAAACCTTCGTCACCACCACCGCCAGCAGGGCCGTGGCATGGCCCGTGATCACCGTCTTTCAGAAACCCCGCAGACGCGGCCTGCCCCGACTGCGGAATCTCCGCCACCGCGTCCAGAAACGGCGTGCCGCCCATCGCCTGCTCGATCAGCCCTTCGGCGCCAAACAGCGCCGCCGCCCGGTCGGCCCACGCAAATGGATGTCGGTCGCAAGGACGCAAAGAGGCTGAAACTCTGGCGATACGTTACCGCAGTAGCAACACAATAGGCAGGATCACAGCCACTGACAGAAGGCTGCCTGCCTGCGCAAAACGCTCATCCACCCGCACCGCAGGCGGCTGGAACCCTTCTCCTGCCGCAGTTTGCGGCAGAGCCGGGCCAACCACCGGCCCGCGCGATCACTTCTGGTCCGGACCGCCCGGCAAGGCGCCACGGGCAGTGGGGCGAGACTGGCGATCGAATGTCGCGCGGAGGACGATCGCTCCCGCCTCATCGACGGTAAACCGGCAGGCACGCCCGGCATGAAAGAAGGTCAGCCGGAAAGTCCCGGCATCCCCGTCAACGCCAGCTTCGCAGCGCGAGGTGATCTGGCCTTCCTTCATCAAAGCCGGGATCGCGCCTTCCGACAGGCCAAAGGCCTCGGCCAAGAGGCCCGCGTCGACGACAAAGCCGGCGCCGTCGCGTTCCACGGATGTCATGGCTTGTCCAGCCAATAGCCATTTGCTGTCGCCACGGTTGCGAAATGTGTCGCCACCACCTGGCTGGACGCGATCAGCGCTTGCGCATCCTCGGCATAGACCGGCCGCAGCTTCTTGCGCACCTCGGCATCCGGCTGCGTCATCTTGATGGCGACACGCGCCAACTTGACGGCAAGTTCATAGCCCTCTTCGGGGGTATTGGTCCGCAGTGTGGGTAGCCAGGTCGTCATGGTACAATCCTTCCGGTTCTGGTGGGTTTCATGGCGCCGCGTTGTCGCCGAAGCCGAAGTTCATGCCGGTGGCGGGCACCCGCGCCAGGGCAACGTCGGCGAGCGTCGCACAATCGAGGTCGGCCAGGAATGCCGCTTCGGCGGACCGCAGCCGCGCCTTCAGGCGGCAGCATCCGACAATGGTGCAGGCGCCGCCGCCCGTGCCAAAGCATTCGGTCAGCGCCTGCCCCTCTTCCAGCGACCGGATGACGGTGCCAAGCCGGATCCGGTCGGCCTGCCGGGCCAGAATGGCGCCGCCGCCACCGCCGCGGCGCGTCTCGACGAACCCGGCACGTGCCAGGCTCTGCATGATCTTGGCCAGATGGTTGCGCGACAGCCCGAATTCATCGGCCAGTTCGGCGGTGGAAAAGGCGCGCTCCGGGGCGCTTGCCATGCGCATCAGCATGCGCAGCCCGTAATCGGTGAAAGAGGTAAGACGCATGATTGCCTGCGGGCTGACTGAATAGGTATTTACAATACCAATTAGCAGGACTAGACCAGAATGCAAGAGCGTTTCGGGGAAAACCGCATGGCCGCCCAGCATCAGACACCGCCCATCGACTCGGCCCGGCCCGGCATGACCGCTGCGATCATGGCCCGGACGGGCCTCGACGAAGACCTGCTGCGCGCCCTGGTTCATCGCTTTTACGACCGCATCCGCGCCGACGCCCTGCTCGGGCCGATCTTCGCGGCGCGGATCACCGACTGGCCGCCGCATCTGGATCGCATGGTCGCTTTCTGGTCCTCGGTGGCGCTGATGACCGGGCGCTATCATGGCCGCCCGGTGCCTGCGCATGTGGCGCTGCCGGTGGACGGCAGGCATTTCCGGCACTGGCTGGCGCTGTTTCGCGCCACCGCCGACGAGATTTGCCCGCCCGCAGGCGCGGCCCATGTCATCGCGCGCGCCGAAAGGATCGCGCAGTCGTTGCAGATCGCCGTGCAGGTGGCCCAGGCCACCCCCGGCGCAGCGCCCGCCCTGAACTGACGAAAGGACCGCTTCCATGACCGACACCGCCCCCACCCACGATGCTGCCGAACTGACCCGCCATATCGAGACCCGCTATCACGCGCGCCACCGCGAACAGCTGCCGGCACTGGCCGAATTGGCCGAACGGGTCGAATCCGTGCATTTCGGCGATGACAATGTGCCCGAGGGCCTGTCGACCCTGCTGCGCCGGATGATCGGCGAGATGGAGGTGCACATGAAGAAGGAGGAGCTGATCCTCTTTCCCGCCATCCGCAAGGGCGGCGCCCCCGGCATCGAGACCCCGATCGCGGTGATGCGCGCCGACCATGACGACCACGCCGCCGAGGTGGCCGAGATCCGCCGCCTGACCGGTGGCCCTACCC
>JBATAV010000162.1:0-6331 GCA_049662025.1 Paracoccaceae bacterium
CTACAACCTCTGGCCCGGCGCCATCGCGGCTGGCCTCGGTCGACAGCACCTGCCGCCAGCCACGCGCCCCCGGAAGGCCATGGAACAGCCCCAGCATGTGCCGCGTCACCTGATGCAGCCGCCCGCCTGCCGCCAGATGCGCCGCGATATAAGGCAGCATCGCCCGGGCCACCGCCAAGCGCGAGGGCGCATGGTCCTCGCCCCACAACGCATCGGCGCCGATCAGCACATGGCCCGGGTCGTGATAGGCGGCGCGGCCGAGCATTACACCATCAAGTCCATGATCCAGAAGCGCTTTTGCCTGCTCAAATGAGGTGATACCGCCGTTCACGCAGATCACCAGCTCGGGGAATTGCCGCTTCATCGCCAGCACCAGCGGATAGTCCAGCGGCGGAATCTCGCGGTTCTCCTTCGGCGACAGCCCCTGCAGCCAGGCCTTGCGCGCGTGAATGATGAAAAGCCGCACACCGGCCCTTGCCACCGTCTCGATGAACTTTGGCAGAATGGTTTCGGGAGCCTGATCATCCACCCCGATCCGGCACTTCACCGTTACCGGCGCCGACGTCTCGCCCTGCATCGCCGCGACACATTCGGCCACCAGCGCCGGTTGCTCCATCAAGACGGCTCCGAAACAGCCCGACTGCACCCGGTCCGAAGGGCAGCCGCAATTCAGGTTCACCTCGTCATACCGCCAGCCTTGCGCCGCCCGCACCGCTGCGGCCAGGTCTATCGGGTCCGCACCGCCCAACTGCAGCGCAACCGGATGTTCTTCCTCACTGAAATCCAGCAGCCGGGCGCGCGGACCATGGATCACCGCCGGAGCGGTAACCATTTCGGTATAAAGCATCGCCCGGCGGGTCATCAGCCGATGAAAGACCCGACAATGCCGGTCGGTCCAGTCCATCATTGGTGCGACGGACAGTCTATGCGGCTGAAATTTCGTCATTCTTCCTGTGTACAAACCCGGTCCGATACGGTCCACACGTGCCCCGCAAGGCGGAGAAATCGGCTTTCAAGTGGCCTGATACCACATAAATCGCAAGCCCAGAAGACCGCGATGACTCCGCTTTTCTCTGGCGCCAGGATCCAGCGGTCGGCGAGGCAAGCCAGTCCTCGGCACGGCTGAAATACCGTCACACACCCGATCCGGGGCCCGGCCCTCTGACGTCTCCACCTGGCCGTCTCAGGACGGATGCTTCGCCTTTGGACTTGCCAGCCGCCGCTCGGCAACGCGCGAGTGCGTGGCGCACCGGGGAGTTGGCGGCGCCTCTGGTCCGGCGCCTCTGCCCGAGCCCATTCCCGTTCCCTCGAACGGTCGTCCGACCGTCGCAAATGCTCAGGCCGCGCGACACGCCGCCGCCTCTGCCCGTACCCTTTCCTGCTGCACTCTGGACCAGCTATGCGCCACCGCAGCCTCGCGCCGGGCCCAGTCACGCAAGGCCCTTTCCAACGCCGCCCAGGCCACATCGCCTGGGGCGTTCCTGCCTGCGGAACCCGAGCCGAACGAAAGCCGGCAAGCGCCTCGCATTCCCACCAGGGCCGCAAATGCCCGATGCTCCCAGAATTGCAACAGCGCGTCCCGCCAGGCATCACGATCCCGGAAATGCCAGTAGAAAGAACCTTTTGTAACACCAAGCTCGCGTGCCACAGCCTCCACCCTCAGGGCCTTGTCGCCGGCCCGCGCCACAGTCAGAAGCCCTGCCAGGATCCAATCTTCGCGCCCAAGTTGCCGCACCATCCGCATCCGTCGTCTCCCGCTTTCTCAGCCGGCCCCAAAAGCCCTGCGCAACCGCGCGACCAAGGCTTCGCTCGAGCTTGGAGCCGAAGCCTTAAGAAGAGGTGAAGCCGCGCAGGTCACCGCCGGGCGCATCGGCCATTCGCCAGGACTGACCATACGCCCGAACCGACCATACCCCGGCCTTCACCAAGTACGTTCAATTCTCTTCGGCCCGCGCTCTCTCGGCCAGCCGCCCTTGAAGGCCGGGCCCCGCTCGTCTAATCAGGAAACATTCCCCGGGGGGTCCGATGCGCATTCTCATCACCAACGACGACGGCATCAACGCGCCCGGGCTGGAGGTGCTGACCGAAATCGCCACCGAAATCGCCGGCCCCAAGGGCGAGGTCTGGACCGTCGCCCCGGCGTTCGAGCAATCCGGCGTCGGCCACTGCATCAGCTACACCCGCCCGATGATGATCGCCAAGCTGGCGCCCCGCCGGTTCGCCGCCGAAGGCAGTCCGGCCGATTGCGTGCTGGCCGCCATCTACGACGTCTTGCAGGGCGCCAAGCCCGATCTGGTGCTTTCGGGCGTAAACCGCGGCAACAACGCGGCCGAGAACGTGCTCTATTCCGGCACCATCGGCGGCGCGATGGAGGCTGCCCTGCAGGGCGTGCCGGCCATCGCGCTGTCGCAGTTCATGGGCCCCGAGACCGAAGCGCTGGACAATCCCTTCCAATCCGCCCGTGCCCATGGCGCAGGGGTGGTGCGGGCCCTGCTGGACAAGGGAATCTGGGCCGAAGCCGATTACCGCGTCTTTTACAACGTCAACTTTCCGCCCATTGGCGCAAGTGCGACCAAGGGCATCAAGGTCGCCCCGCAGGGGTTCCGCCGCGACACCGCCTTTTCGACCGAGCCGCATCTGTCGCCCTCGGGCAAGCGGTTCCTCTGGATCCAAGGGGGGCCCCAGCACCGCCCCACCCTGCCCGGCACCGATGCGGCGGTGAATCTTGGTGGCTTCATCTCGATCACGCCGATGCGCGCCGACCTGACCGCGCATGACCTGCTGGCCGATCTGTCGGCCCGCCTGGCATGACCGAGGGGCCGGACCCCGAAGACCTCGCCGAGCGCAAGATGCGCTTTCTCTTCGCCCTGCGCTCGCGCGGGGTGACGGATGCGCGCGTGCTGACGGCGATGGAAAAGGTCGACCGCGGGTTGTTCGTCAAGGGCATCTTCGCCGCCCGCGCCTATGAGGACATGCCGCTGCCCATCGCCTGTGGCCAGACCATCAGCCAGCCCTCGATCGTGGGGCTGATGACGCAGGCGCTGAACGTCGGGCCCCGCGATACCGTGCTGGAAATCGGCACCGGATCGGGCTATCAGGCCGCCATCCTGGCGCAGCTGGCGCGCAGGGTCTACACGGTCGACCGCTGGCGCAGGCTGTCGCGCGAGGCGGTCGAGGTGTTTCGTGGCCTTGGCCTGGTCAACGTCACCTCGATGACGGCCGATGGCTCATACGGTCTGCCCGATCAGGCGCCGTTCGACCGCATCATCGTCACCGCCGCTGCCGAAGACCCCCCCGGCCCGCTGCTGCAGCAACTGAAACCCGGCGGCATCATGGTGGTGCCGGTGGGCCAATCCGATGCCGTTCAGCATCTGATCAAGGTCACCCGTGGCGAAAAGGGCTTCGATTACGAAGAACTTCGCCAAGTGCGCTTCGTGCCTCTGGTCGAAGGGCTGGGGAACGAGTAGTCTCGGCCGCGTGATCCGGGATCAACCCGGACAAGTCGGCAAGAGGCGGTCCAGCATGACGATTTCCAGAACATCCCTTCCGGCAACCCGGACCAGTCCATCGCGGCACATTCTTCTGGCGCTGTCGCTTGGTGGCAGCCTGCTGGCGCTGACGGCCTGCTCCAATACCCCGCTCGATCTGGATTGGGACTTGCGTGCAGGGGCCGGAAACACCACCGAAGAAGCTCGTCAGGCTACCGCGCAAAAGCCGGTTCCCGATGCCAATGGCGTGTTGTCCTATCCCGGCTACCAGCTGGCCGCCGCGCGGAAGGGCGAGAATGTCGCCGCGATGGCCGCGCGGTTGGGAATGAACCCCGATGAGCTGGCGCGCACCAATGCGCTGAAACCGACCGATCCGTTGCGCGCGGGTGAGTTGCTGTTGCTGCCAAAGCGGGTCTCGGCCGCGCCGCAACCGGTGGCTGGTACTGCGGTCGGCGGCAGCAGCCCCGTCGACATCACCTCGATTGCCACCACCGCGCTGGACAATGCAGGCTCCGCCACTGCGAAACCCGCAGCCACCGCGCCGGGCGGCGGCAAGGAACCGATCCGCCACAAGGTCGCACGCGGAGAGACCGCCTTTACTATCGCGCGGGCCTACAATGTCTCGGCGCGCGCGCTGGCCGACTGGAACGGCCTTGGCGCCGACATGGGCGTGCGCGAAGGCCAGACGCTGATCATCCCCGTTGCCACCGCGCCCGCGCCCAACCCCGAGCCGGTGCCTACTGCGCCAGGCCAAGGCAGCCCGACGCCCGAACCGCCCTCGGCCAAGGAACCGCTGCCGGATGAGAAGACCACGCCCGCAGCTGAAAAGCCCAAGGAAACGCCGCCCTCTCCAGATTTGGGGGGAACCAGCAAGGCAGCCAAGCTGTCGATGCCGGTCCAGGGCAAGATCATCCGCGGCTACGACAAGAAGAAAAACCAGGGCATCGACATCTCCGCCCCCGCCGGGACCCCCGTGAAGGCCGCCGAAGCTGGCAGCGTCGCGGTGATCTCGGCCGATACCAACGGCAACGGGATCGTCATCCTGAAACATGCCGACGGGCTCTTGACGGTCTATGTCGGCGTGGCGAAGGTTTCGGTTGCGAAGGGCGCGAAAGTGTCGCGTGGGCAGGAAATCGGCAAGGTCGCCGCCGGAGATCCGGCGTTCCTGCACTTCGAAATCCGGAACTCCAGCAAGGACAGCCTCGATCCGATGAGCTATCTGCAGTAACCATCGGGCGCACCAAATTCCTCAAGCAAGGAATCTGCAATTTTCTTGCTCAGGAAAACTGGCCCGCGGCTGGCACCGCCGTTGCGTCCTATCCCGCCACGCGCACCCCTTCGCGCGCGGCCAGATCGCAGAAGAACTGCCAGGCCACCCGGCCCGATCGCGCCCCGCGCGTGGCCTGCCATTCCACTGCCTCGGCCCGCAGCCGGTCTTCGGCCACCTGCACCCCGTGCGCCGCGCAATAGCCGCGGATCATCTCGAGATAGTCGTCCTGCGAACAGGGGTGGAAGCCCAACCACAGCCCGAACCGGTCGGAAAGCGAGACCTTTTCCTCCACCGCTTCGCTGGGGTTGATCGCGGTGGAGCGTTCATTCTCGATCATGTCGCGCGGCATCAGGTGGCGGCGGTTGGAGGTGGCGTAGAACAGCACATTCTCTGGCCGCCCCTCGATCCCGCCATCCAGCACCGCCTTCAGGCTTTTGTAATGCTGGTCGTCATGGGAAAACGACAGGTCGTCGCAGAACAGCAGGAACCGGCACGGGGCCGCGCGCAGGTGCATCAGCAAACGCTGCACCGAGGGCAGATCCTCACGCGAAAGCTCCACGATCTTCAGATCATGTCCCTCTGCGCGCGCTTTTGCATGCACCGCCTTGACCAGGCTTGATTTTCCCATCCCACGCGCGCCCCACAAAAGGGCGTTGTTGGCCGGCAACCCGGCCGCAAAAAAACGGGTGTTTTCCAAAAGCGTGTCGCGCGACCTGTCCACCCCGACCAGCAGGCCCAGGTCGACCCGCGACACCCGCGCCACCGGCATCAGCCGATCCGGCCCGGTGTGCCAGACGAAGGCCTCGGCGGCGGCGAAATCCGGCGCGGCGGCCGGTGCCGGGGCCAGCCGCTCCAGGGCTTCGGCAATACGCTCCAGCGGGTCGGTCATTTGTCCTCCGGCTTTTCCTCCGGCTCTTCCCATGTGCCATCGGCGCGCGCTTCGGCCTCGCGCCGCTTCTCGATCCGCCGGATCATGAAGATCGACACTTCATACAAGGGATAAACCGCGAAAAAGAGGATCATCTGGCTCATCACGTCCGGCGGCGTTACCACCGCAGCAACCAAGAGGATCAGCACGATGGCATATTTGCGCATGCCGCCAAGGCCGCGCGCCGTCACCAGCCCCGCCTTGCCCATCAGCGTCAGCAAGACCGGTAACTGAAAGCACAGACCAAAGGCCAGGATCAGCTTCAACAGGATGTCCAGCGTCTCGTTCACCTTGCCCTGAAAGACGATCTCGATCCCCTCGCTGGTCGCAGGCGCCGTCAACTCGCTGACCGGCGTATCCGTCACCCCCGGCAGCAGCGCCGACAACAGCGAATAGCTGTCGGCAAAGCCCAGAAAGAAGGTCATCGCCATCGGCGTCACGATGAAATAGGCAAAGGCCGCGCCCAAGAGAAACAGCGCCGGCGAGGCGATCAGGAACGGCAGGAACGCCGCCTTTTCGCTGCGATACAACCCCGGCGCCACGAACCGCCACAACTGATAGGCGATGATGGGAAAGCTGAGCATCAGCCCCGCGACCACCGAGATATGCACCAGCGTAAAGAAATACTCTTGCGGTGCGGTGTAT
>JBATAV010000163.1:0-10170 GCA_049662025.1 Paracoccaceae bacterium
ATTGGATGCACTGTATGAAACTGCTGGGCCAGCGGCTCATGGCGCGGGACTTCGATCGGCAGATAGCCGAGCTCCAGGTCCGCATCGCCGTCCTGAATGGCTACACCGCGCTCGGCATACCCGTCACCGAAGCCGTCGGATGATTCTGTCCGGGGAAAGGGGAACCTCGGCCATCACCCGATTTGTGCAACAGAGCCGTTTGCCGATGAAAAACGGGGCACCCGAGCAAAGATCAGTAAGATCGTCGGCACGCATTTTGATGAAAGAGAATTGATGCCGGCCGACCGAATTATCCCGACGGGAGGGAGGATCGATAGGACTGGGTCAGACTCTCGCGTTGGCGTTCCATGTCTTCCTGTGCGGCGTGCCGGGCTGACCCGAACGCTCGACCTCGCAGGTAAAAGAATAGCCCACACCGCGCACCGTCGTGATCAGCCTCGGATTCGCTGGGTCGCGTTCGATCCTCTTGCGCAGGCGTGCGACCCGATTGTCGATGGTGCGGTCCAACGGGGTCCAGTCGCGACCGCCGATCAGGTCCATCAACTGTTCACGCGACAAGATGCGCTTGGGGCGCAGAAGGAAAGCGTTGAGCAGCTTGAAATCTCCGCTGGTCAGTTCGCAAGGCTGTCCTTCGCGGTCGATCAGTTCAAAGCGGTCTGGAATAGCCGCAAGATCATCGAAGGCATAGGTATCGCTGCCGGGTGCGGCCGGCCGGTCGCCGCCAGCTTGCCCCGGGTGCTGCGCCATAGGTTCGGCTTCCCGGTTTGCCGTCCTGCGCAGAACGGATCTGACGCGGGCGATCAGCTCGCGCAGGTGGAACGGCTTGGTGATGTAGTCGTCGGCCCCCAGTTCAAGACCGACGACCCGATCGATCACGTCACCCTTGCCAGTGACCATGATGATCGGGACGTTCGAGAATGTCCGCACCTTGCGGGCAACCTCGAATCCGTCGCCAAGGCCGAGATGAATATCAAGCGTGATGAGATCGAGCATGGTGCTTTTCGCCAGCTCAAGGGCCTGAGGCGCATCTTCGGCCTCGATCACCGTGAAGCCTTCGCCCTGCAGGCAGCGGCGAAGCAGATTGCGTATCTTCGGGTCGTCATCGACGACAAGAATTCGCCCATCCGTCATGCCATCCCCGCGTTCTGAAGGCAGTCTCGTGACCTGCTGGATGTATCCGGAAGGCCGACCGGGCAAACGCGCAACCCCCGCGTGAGCGGTTTACCGCCGGCCTGCCCGATTCACGTCCGCGGATACAATTTGATACACGCGCCAGGATATCGGACTGACAGAACCCTCGCATGATCTCCAACGGATTGAAAGGAGATCACGATGTACTTGGCACATCCCTCCGGCCTTAAGGCGCATACTGTCGCGACGCAGGCCCACAGCAAACCGCGCCTGCGGTTGCCTTGGTGCGTGCAGGCAGGGGCAAACCTGTTTCGCGACGGCGACCGCTGCGCCGGCCTGTTCGAAATCCTGAGCGGGACAGTTCGGTTGAGCCGCCTGACCCGCGATGGGCGCCGTTCGGTAATCGGCTTCGGCTTTCCGGGCGATATCCTTGGTTTTGGCCCCGAGGGCCATCACATCGCGGATTGCGACGCCATCAGCGATGCCAGGGTGATCCGCCATCGGCCCGAAGGGTTGCATGGTATCGGCGCAGATCCGGACCAGCAACGGGCATTGCTGAATGGCGCCCTGCGGCAGATTGCGGGCATGCAGGATCATTGCATGATGCTAGGCCGCCTTCCGGCCCGCGACCGGGTGGCCGCGTTCCTGTCGCAGCTGGGAGATCGGCTGGGGGTGCCATTGGGGCGGTATTTGGCGTTCGATTTGCCGATGTCGCGCGCCGATATCGCCGATTATCTTGGTCTGACCAATGAAACCGTCAGCCGCAGCCTGACGGAGCTGCGCAACGCAAGGCTGATTGCCATCGAAAACCTGCACCATTTCGTGCTGCTGTCACCGCAACACCTGACTGCGCAGGCCGAGGGCGAGGCCTGAGACGCTGCGGCGCGCTATGGCTCGGGCCAGAGGGCGCGGACGTCTTCGCGCAGATTGGCGCGAATATCGTTGATTTCGCCTTCGGAAATCCGGGCATTCAGCAGTTTGAACACGGTCACGATGTCCTGCGGCCCGCGATATTCCATCACATCGCCGACGTGATTCTCGATCGACGCGATCAACTCGGCGGCGCGGCGCTCGGCCAAGGGGACGAGATGCGGTTGCCAGCCTTCAAAGAACATGCCCCGGATCAGGATCGGAAGCTGTGCCGAAAGCTGCGCCGCCTCGGCGACATTCACCCGGTCACGAATCTGGTGCAGCGTGACACGCAACAGGCGCAGGGCGTCGCGGTCGCTGCTCCAGTCCAGCCGGTCCTTCAGTTCGTTGATCCATTCGTAGGCCTTCTGCACCGTGCTGTCGATGACTTCCAAACCTCTGGCAGACATGGCTGCGGCTCCTTCGTTGTTCCGGTTCAAAGGTAGCGCCCGCCGGTTCGTGCATTTTGACGAAAATCAATCTCCGATCTTGCCCGTTGTTCATGCAAGGCCGGTGTCCGGATGACAAAATGCGTGGAACTGGCAACCAAGACGGAGCGTGACGATGAAACTTCAAACCTGGACTTGGGTCGTTGTCGCCGATGGCACGAAATACCTGATCCTTCGCAACGTCGGCTGGCCCGACCATCTCGATCTGCGGGTCGAGAGCCATCACGAGATCAAGAACCCGCCGACGCGCGAACTGGCCCGCGACCGTAGCGGAATCATGACCGAGCATTTTCAACGGGGGCTGATGAGCGGGATGGAGCAGACCGACGCGCACGAGGCCCGCGAGACGGCGTTTGCCAAGGCGTTGGCCAGGAATCTGAACCAATGGGCCGAACAGGGTCGTTTCAAACAGATCGTCATCTGTGCCGACCCCGAAACCCTTGGCGAGATGCGCCCGGCCTACAGAGTCCCGCTCAAGGAGCGTCTGGTTGGCGAGATCGCAAAGGACCTGACCAATCTCACTATCCCTGATATCGAGGGCATCGTGGCCGCAGCCTGATGAACCGGCCCTTTTCGGCGGCTCTGCGGTGTTTGGCCGTGCCAGGCGTCAGGCTCGGTCTTGCTGATGGGAGAGGGTCGGAAAGACCGGCAGGAACAGGAAATGAACAAAAAGAAAACCCCCGCAGCCAAGGTCAGGACCGCACAAGCCAGCCGTGCCGTTGCGGAAGCAGAACAAGAAGAGCGTCGGTTGGCGGACAAGGCGTGGACCAGTCCCGACACCCGGCCCTTGTCGAACGAACCCGACATCAGGGAATTTCAGCGCCAGACCCGCTTTGCACAGCGTTTCGCAGAGAATGTCCTGAATTCCGTCCGTGATCCCTTGCTGGCGCTGAACAGCGACCTGACCCTGGTCTGGGCCAGCCGCTCCTTTCACCAGCTGTTCGAAACGGCACAGGCAGACGTCGTCGGTAAGAGCCTTTTCGAGCTTGCCGGAGGTCAATGGGATATTCCCGAATTGCGCCGCCACCTGGGACGTATCCTGCCAGATCAAATGCCGATCGAGGCGTTCAGCCTGTCGATCGAAGTGCCGGGAAAAGGCAAGCGCGATCTGCTTCTGAACGCCCACACATTGGCGAACGAACATGTCATGGATCTCATTCTTGTGGCGCTGCAGGATGTGACCGACCAGAAACTGGCGCGGTTGGGGTTGCGGGATCGCGAGGCGCGGCTTCACGCCATTCTGAACGCCGTGCCCGAGGCGATCGTCACGATCGACACCAAGGGCATCGTCACCAGTTACAGCCCGCCTTCGGCGCTCGTTCTGGGCTATACCCAAACCGAAGTCATGGGCCGCAATGTCAGCATGTTGATGCCAGAGCCTCATCGGCACAAGCATGACGGGTATATTTCGGCCTATCTTGCGACCGGTCAGGCAAAGGTCATCGGCACCGGCCGCGAACTGGAGGCCCTACACAAATCCGGCAAGCCGGTGCCGATGCATCTGAGCGTCACCGAAGTGGAAATCGGCGGCGAACGGCAATTCTTGGGGGTCATTCGCGATCTGACCGAAGAGAAAGAGAGCCGCAATCAGCTGGAACAGGCCCAGAAAATGGAAGCGGTGGGTCGATTGGCGGGCGGGATAGCCCATGACTTCAACAACTTGCTGACAGTGATCATCGGCAATATCGAACTGCTGGAGATGCGCCCGGACGATCCGAACCGCGATGCCATTCTGGCAGAGGCGATGGAGGCAGCAAACCTCGGCGCGGCGCTGGTCGCAAGATTGTTGCTCTTTTCCAAGAGGCAGACGCTCGCACCCGAAGAACTGGCATTGAACCGTGCAATCGAAGATTTCATGCCCCTGTTGCGGCGCGCGCTCGGCGCGCAGATCGAGATCAGGACGGAGCTAGATGATGATCTCGATCTTGTGGTGGCGGATCAGGCGCAGGTCGGGAATGCCGTGCTCAATCTGTCGATCAATGCCCGCGATGCGATGCCGAGGGGGGGTGGCCTTACAATACGGACGCAAAATGCGGAGATCCCCGGAAATGACGTGACGGATGGCCAGGCCGTTCTTCGCCGGGGCAACTACGTTGTCCTGTCAGTCAGCGACACAGGGTCGGGCATGACACCGGAGGTGATGGACCATCTGTTCGAGCCGTTCTTCAGCACCAAGGAACCGGGCAACGGTACCGGTCTTGGCTTGCCGATGATCCATCGCTGGGTCAGGCAAAGCGGCGGTGATCTGATGGTGGAAAGCGAACCGGGCAAGGGCACGGTCGTCAGCCTGTACCTGCCTGCAATCAAGGCGCAGGGTGATATGCCGCCGCGCGCCGCCCCTGCGTTGCATGGGGCTGTTCGGAAAGGGAAAGGCGAAACCGTTCTTCTGGTCGAAGACGATCCACGGGTTCGGAACCTGACCCGGCAGCGTCTTGAACGTTTGGGCTATGCGGTTGTCGAGGCGACAGACGGCCCCACGGCGCTGACGCGGCTGGAAGGACGGGACGACATCGGACTGATGCTTTCGGATGTGGTGATGCCGGGCGGTATCGACGGCTTCGAACTGGCCGACAAGGTGCACGCCCTTTACCCGGAATTGCGGATCCTTTTGGCCACAGGCTTTGCCCCCGGGACCGAACAAGTACTTTGGCCGGTGCTGCGCAAGCCCTATGGTATCGATGTGCTTTCGAATGCCCTGCGCGGCTTGCTGGATGATCCCAGCTGACCGTATCCCACTTTTTCTTGCACCGTGCCTTTGAGAATTGCCAATTTCAGGGCCGGACGACGGGTCACTCTGAAGCGGCTGATGGGAGAGTTGAGAAGCGATCCTTCACACCCCAATTTCGGCAACTAGGTCACGCCTGTCAAAGTGATGCAATTTCCCAGACGGCCCGAATTCATGATCCGGCGGCATATGTTATGACGCAGAATGGGGTCGATCTCCACTTTGTCGATCTGGGCGAAGGCACCCACCAGCAGGTGGGTATCGAGCGGCTGACAGCGCAGGCCGACAATCATCGCAGGTGACCACAACGAATGACGCGACCAGCTGGGGCTGGAGACAATCCCCAACTGGCTGCGCGTGCGCATCCCCGGCCCGACCTTTCCGGCGGGGCGTCCGTTTCTGCATCTGGACCGGAAGGCATTCGACAACGATTTCGAACTTCTCGACAGCGGCGTTATCGGCGCCTCCCGCCCGGCTATCGCCTCGGATCTTCGGCCCGTTTGCGGGCGGTTCTGGCTGTTGCTGGAAACGGGCCCCCTCGTCCTGAAATAGAGAGTCGGAAAGCGGATCTCTTTTGCGATATCTGCTTGTGATCGTGTTCGTGGGGGCCGTCGTTATTGTTCTGACATGCGCGGCATTCCCGGTTTCCCGCTTGGCAGAACGGACCGACAGTATTGCCTTGCCTCCCTCGGCGCGGGGTCACTGGCGCGGACACTGGCGCGCAGAAGTGCCGGAAAGGAAGGTCGGACCGGCGTGGCCCCCTTTCAAAACGGAGATGGCGTCTTTGCTTCACGGATCATCCCTAGCGATCACGCATCTGACCAAAGGGGATCTGGGCCCTGAATGAGCAAATGCGGTGCTGGTCAGTGATGGCCCGACCAAGGTTGAAGGGGCCGTCGCGCAGGAAGATCTGCTGGCCACCAGGCTGATGCGGTTGGTTGGTAGGATCGAGACGGACTTCGACGGCATCACGCCCTGTTTCGTGCCAGGCGCGGTTGGGGGGAAGGCGTTCGCCACACCGGCGGCCCGAGGCGGCGCAGTGCGGATGCTGACAAATGCGCTGGAGACGACGAATTTACTGCAGGTCCATGCCGGTTTTGCCAAACGGAGGATGGATAAGTTGCGGTCCGGTGTCGATCAGCTCTAACTTCACGCGCAGCCTTGCGTGCCGCGTCGTCCAAGGCAAGGGGGCAGATCGATCTGGCCCCGGACCTCCGCAGCCACAATAATACGATAGGCCGCTATGGCCGAAACCTGAGCGCACCGATCGCGCGGACGGTGCTGGCTTGCGGGCCAACCGCGCTTTCGTCATGGCGCGCCACCAGCTCGACCGTATCACCAACCTGCATCGTATCGAACTTCCTGCCCAGCACGGCGTTGCGGTGGAAATAGATCAATCTGTGATCGGTCGCCAGGATTTGCCCGTAACCCTCGGCATGATGAAGCTCGGCGAGATTGCCTTGCAACTTGCCGTCGAGCACCTTGACCTTGCCGCGCATCTTTTGCTTGTAGATCTTGAGATCCTGTTCGATCAGCGCGATGCGCAGGTGTTGATGCTGCTTCAGGTCGTTCTTGCGGTCGCTGACCACCAAGTCCTTGCCGGGAACGCGCACCTCGATCGTGATGTCGTAAAGGTGCCCCTGCGTCTGTCGGTTCTGCGGCGCCGCGATATAGACTTGGCAGCTGGTAATTCCGTCATGCAGCTTGCCCAGGGAATCGACCCTTTCGTGAACATAGGCCTTGATTTCCTCTTCGGGCCTGACGTGTTGGAACGATATTTCAAGCGGGATCTGCATGTGGCGGTCCTTGTTTCCATGGCCGTAGGGGGCGCCGGGCGAGTGCTGACGCCGGCCCTTGAAAGGCGGTCGCCGTTGCCGGATGACGGAAAACGGCGGCCGCGATACTCGTCACTCTGACAAAAGGAAACTGATCTTGGCGGTGATGCGGTACAGCTTGATCTCGCCGTTCTCGACGATGCCATTCATGTCCTTGATGTAGATTTCCTTGATGTCACGCACCGTTTTCGCGGCGATCCTGACCGCATTGCGGGCAGCATCGTCAAAGCCCTTGTCGGATTGGGCGAGAACTTCGATGACTTTCACCATGGACATGGTTTTTTCCTTTCCACGTTGACCGAGTCAGGCATGATTGCCGCGCGGTGGCCTGATCATGCGATGCCGGGGACTGGGCTGCATTGATGCCCGTTAACGGCGGCACACGACGCGAGCCAAGGGGCCTTGCTTCGTCATGACTTGCCGCGGGCCGTCAGCAGGATGATGACCGCCCGAAGCGCCAGCGCCGTGGCGGGTCGATAACCGGTCTCGGCCGGTCCCTCCAGGGGTGCGCATCTTTGGCAAAGAGCGACCCAATCGGCCATGCCCCGAAGTGCCACCTGGCTTGTTTCGCGCGCTTCTTCCTCGGGCCGGGCCGTGGCGCATGACCCGGACCGGGCCAGAGGGAATGGTATCTGTTTGAACGAGATCATCGACCGCCTCCACCGACGTTCGGCCTGGGTGAAGTTCATTCTGCGGCCACGACGGTTCAAGGTCTTTAACAGCGGTAAAGTCGTACCCATTCGGGGAAAACCCACCCGGATCGGGCCGCAAGTCGCCACTCGCCCGGCTCAGGACACCCCGATTGCGTTTGATCAATTCGGAACACCGCATTGCTGGAAGACTGAGCCTCGAATCGGGGGCTGCTGTCTGAGTGCTGGCTATCAGGCACCCCGATCCTTGTTGAACACCTGGATGGGGGCACGTCTATGTCGCAAGCTGTCAGTCGGACGTCCGGAAGCCTGAACAGGGTCGATGCCCCCGTCACCCGCCTCGTTCCCGACCCGCTCGAAAAGATGCTCCGGTCCTGCGGTCGGACGGCGAGGCCGGGCCAACTGCTGGTGATGGCGGGGGCGGAGACCGACACTGTCCTTTGCGTGTTGAGTGGTTGGCTCTCGCTGTCGAAATGCCTGCCCGATGGGGAAATCCAGATTGTCGATTTCGCACTGCCTGGCGAGATCGTCGAAACCGGCGCCGCTGGCGGGTCGGTCTCGGCGGTGAATATCGAGGCGCTGACCGATGCCAGCGTCGCCGTGATGCCCGCGCCAACCTGGGCAGCGATGAAGCGGGAACGTCCCGATCTGGGCCGCATTTCCAGCTGCATTCGGGCTGCCGCCCGCGCGCGCTCGGCGGAACGTATGCTGCGGCTGGGGCGCGGCAGGGCGGTGATGCGCATGGCCTATGCCTTTCTGGAGCTGAATATCCGGCTGGAGGCAATCGGCCAGTCAAAGGCCGGCAGGTTCCATCTTCCCATGAACCAGCGCGTGCTTGGCGATTTCGTCGGCCTATCGTCGGTCCATGTCTGCCGCACCTTGGGTCAGTTGGTCGGAAACGGGATCATCGGGGTACAGGGACATATGACTGTACAAATCCGAGAGATTGACGTGCTGGCAGAGATGGCGGGTGTCGATCTGCAGACCCTGCAATACGGAATCCTTGCGGACACGGATTTCATCCCGCCCGCGCTGGCCTGCCCCGCCTATGCCTGAGCAGTAGGCAAGGTCCTTATTTCCCGACCCGCGGCCTGGCGAGCAGGTCAGTTGCGGGCCTTGTCGCAAAGAATTGCCTGATGGCTCCGTTGGCCGGGCTTTGCGGGCACGATTTTTTTTGCATGTCGATGATGACCAACCCGTCGATCGCCAGCATGATTTGCCGCCGCAAAACGTCGGCCTGCTCGGCGCTCCGTTCGCCCATGGGGCGCTCGATCCTGCGGGCATTGTATTCCCATCGGCGCAGGATCGTAGGCTTGTCTCCTGTGGTGACCCTGTGATCAGCCAGGACGTCCTTGTGCGAGGCATAGACTGCCGCAGGGTCGATCTCTGCCTTTGCCAAACGGGCACGTTCAGTCATGGCGGGGCGCCGACAGGATTGTCAGAACCTGATGAACCGGACCTGCCAATGATCGTTCCCCGGATCCGACGATATGGTCAGTTCCATCAGCGATGGCCTTGGCTTGCCGGATATCCAGCAGACTGGCCCCACAATTCCGGATCGCACTGAACTGCTTAAGCTTTAGCGGCCCAAGAATGTGTAGATGCTCTGCAAAGTCGGCCGCGGCATTGGATTCCTCCGTTCGATTGACCGCCCGGTTTATGCCTAGGCGCAGTCGCGACGAATCGCATTGCCGACGGTTAAAGGATGACCCCGCACGACGTTCAAACGCTTAACGGCCGTTAATGAAGGCAACCAGGTCTGTCAGTATCCTTGATCATGGAAGGGCAGAGAGAAGGACGCTGGCATCACTGACATCCCGACATGCGCCGAGGGAGAAAGACGATGTCATTATGAGAACAGTTGATCGCGTCATCGGTGGAACTATCGGGCTGGCGCCGGGCGGGACCGCACTTTTCGGAGTCTGCCTGATGGATCGGCTTTCCGGCGTCGAGACTCCAAGCGCGTGAGCCCGGTCGAGAGCCGCCGTACGGTCAAGGGGCGGTATGCATGGTTCTGGAATGTGGAAACTCTCAGGAAAAGTCCTGTCCCGGATTCGCCCCCCTTGAGATGATCCACTGGCACGCCGTGACCTCTGACGGGCACGGCGTGCCGCTTTGTCGGCACTAAGTATTCAGTCTCGGCATCGGGTGGATCGGCATGGGTCGGACGCGGGGCAATTGCCGACATCCGGCTGATGCCGGTCCCCGTCCGTTCCGCCACCACAAGGCCGAGGATCAGCGCGGCCAGCATCGACACCGCCACCACATCGATATGATGCTTGGTCGGGTTCTGGTCGTCGTGGCCGTCAAGGTTGTTGATCTGGGTGGCCAGTGCAATAGCCGCGCCCACGCGACTTGGCTTGCTCCCGTCAAACGGCGCCCGCGCCGAGGTCCGGACTCAACAGGAATCGTGGGGGCGCAGGCGGAAGTGCGAAGTCTGATCTATTGGCATTCCGTGCTCGTTGCGGCAA
>JBATAV010000164.1:0-9439 GCA_049662025.1 Paracoccaceae bacterium
CTTCGACGAAGATTTCCTGGTCGTTGAACCGCTCGACCCGGGCTTCGACCAGATTGACGCTCATCCCCCGGTGCATCGACATTCGCCGGGCAATCGATGTGGCAAGGCTCAGGTTCGCATTGCCGGAAATCAGCTTCGGCTCGGTGATGGCGGGCATGAGGGGCTCCGTGTGGGCAGCGGAATCGCGTGTGCGGGGGCATAACATCCGGGGAAGCGGACGCAAAGGGGGGCAGGAAAGGTTTGCCGAAGACTGCGGCGAGAAGGCTTGATTCCGCCTTGGCTGGCGCGCTATTGCGACGCCGTTGCCTGAAGGGACCAGCGATGCCCGAAGACCTGCCGGAATTTCCGATCGTCGGCCATCCGCCCCGCTGGCGCGCCTGGGACAGTGGCGCCCCACGGCCGGTGCTGGCACTGCATTGCAGCCTGGCGCATGGCGGCGCCTGGGCGGGGGTGGCCGAACGGTTGCAGCGGGTAACCGTCACCGCGCCGGACCAACCGGGCCATGGACGCGCCGCCGACTGGGATGGCCGGGACGAAATCCACGGCCTGACCACCGGCATCGCCATGGTCTTGGCCGAGAGGCTGGGCGGGGGCGGGCCGGTGGATCTGTTCGGCCACAGCTTCGGCGCCACGGTCTGCCTGCGGCTGGCGCTGGAACGGCCCGATCTGGTGCGCAGCCTGATGCTGGTCGAGCCGGTGATCTTTGCCGCCGCAAAGGGCACGGCGGCATATGAGGCATTCCGCGACAGCCATGAGGAAATCGCCCGCGTTCTGGACCAAGACCGCGAGACCGCGGCGGCGATGTTCCACGCCGCCTGGGGCACGGGCGAGGCGCTGGACGATCTGCCGGAAAGATCGCGCCGCTACATCATTGATCGCATTCACCACATTCCGGCGCAGAACCCGGTCCTGCTGGATGATGCGGCGGGCCTGCTGCGGCCCGGCGGGCTGGAATCGATAAAGGTGCCGGTGCTGCTGGTCGAAGGCGCCGACAGTCCGCCCATCATCGACGCGGTTCATTCGGTGCTGGCGGCCCGGCTGCCACGGGTCACACGGATGATCGTGCCGGGGGCGGGGCACATGGTGCCGATCACCCACCCCGATCTGGTCGCCCATGCCGTTCAGGCCCATCTCGACGCGGCATGAGGGGCGGCCAGATTCCTTGCGCAAGAACTTTGACTCGGATCAGCCGTCGTGCCCCATGGCCCGCAGGAACCGGTCCACATTCGCCTCGGTCGTCGACCAGCTTGTCACCAGCCGCGCGCCTTCGCGGCCCTCGGGCAGGTCCCAGGCGTAGTATTCGGCCCCTGCCGCCTTCAGCCGTGCATGGGCGCCCGCCGCCCATTCCGGGAACATCATGTTGGCCTGCACCGGGTGCTTTTGCGTGACGGAATTCACCCGCGCCAGCCCTTTGGCCAACCTTGCACCCATGGCATTCGCCTGGCCCGCCAGCCGCAGCCAGAGGCCGTCTTGCAGATAGGCATCGAACTGGGCCGACATAAACCGGTGCTTGGAAAAGAGATGGCCGGCGCGCTTGCGGCGCAGTTCGAACTCCCCGGCCTTGGCAGGGTCGAAGATCACCACCGCCTCGACCCCCATGCAGCCGTTCTTGGTGCCACCAAAGGACAGAAGGTCGATCCCGGCCTTCCAGGTCATCTCGGCAGGCGTGGCCCCCGTGGAAACCAGCGCATTGGCAAAGCGCGCGCCGTCCAGATGGCAGGGCAGGCCCTTGGCGCGGGCCAAAGCGGTCAGCGCGGCAATCTCGGCGGGCGTGTAGACGGTGCCCGCCTCGGTCACGTTGGTGATGGTCAGCATGCCGGTTTGCAGACTGTGCACCCCGCCGGCCCCGATCCGCGCCAGTTGCGGGGCCAGAGCTTCAGGCGTCATCTTGCCATGCGCGCCATCGACCAGCACCAGCTTGGCCCCGCCGGAAAAGAACTCGGGCGCGCCGCATTCGTCTTCGGCGACATGGGCATGCCGGTGACAAAAGGCCGATCCCCAGGGCGGACAGGTCAGCGCCACCGCCAGCGAATTTGCCGCCGTGCCGGTGGCCACCAGATAGACTGCGGCCTCGGGTGCTTCCAGCACCTCGCGCAGCTGATCGCGCACCCGCGCCATCAGCTGATCGGCGCCATAGCTGCGCTGATAGCCATCGTTCGTGCGGGCGAGTGCTGCCATGATTTCGGGAGCGACCCCGGAGGTATTGTCGGAGGCAAAGAACATCAGGGCGTTTCCTCGATTATGTAGTCTTCCCAGTCTTCCTCGGGAATCTCATGTTCGGGCAGGGTCTGGCCCCGCACCGAATTGCCGGTCTTGTGCGTGCTTTCGGGGTCGCCTGTCCGCAAGGGGTGCCAGGCAGGCAATGGCTTGCCCAGCCACAACAGCTTGTAGGCGCAGGTCGCGGGCATCCAGTAGGCGACCTTGGGCAGGGTCTTCGGCGTCAGGAACACACATTCGGGCACGAAGCGGCGGCGGTTCACATAGTCGGTGCAGCGGCAGGTCGCATCGTCCAGCAACCGGCAGGCGATGCGGGTATAGGCGACCTCGCCATTGTCCTCGAACTCCAGCTTGTTCAGGCAGCATTTGCCACAGCCGTCACACAGCGCCTCCCACTCGGCGGGCGTCATCTTCGACAGGGGAACGGTTTCCCAGAACTTCGGGCGCAGTTTGTCCATCTGCGCAAAGTGCGATGCGGGGGCGGAAAAGGGAAGGGGGGCTAAAGCACCAGCCGCATCAGCGGGCGGCCTTCCTTTACCGTGGCGACCGTGGTGAAACCGGCTTTCTGGAACACCGAGGATGAGCCGACGAAAAGCCCGATGGATCTCGACTGTTTCGCCCGGTTCATCGGTGCGGCCTCCAGCACCCGCGCCCCGGCGGCCCTGGCAAAGCCGATGCCTGCGGCCAGCATCGGGTGCGACAGGCCGATGCCCCGGCTGCGGGTGGCAAAGAAAAAGCAGGTGATCGCCCAGACACCGGGGTCTTCGGCGGGCGCATCCGGCAAGGGGCTGGAGACGCGGCCCGCATTGTTCCATTCCGGCACGTCCGATCGCGGGCCGATCTGCATCCAGCCCACCGGGGTTTTGCCGTGATAGGCCAGCAGGCCTGGCGGCGGGCCCTGACGGATGCGACCCAGCATCACCTCGCGGCGCGCGTTCCCGGTCATCGCCTGCCGCACCTTGGGACGCAGCAGGAACGCGGTGCACCAGCAGCCATGGCAGGCGCCTTGCGGGCCGAAGAGGGTGACGAAGTCGGAGGTCAGGTCGGGGGTCATGGGGTGGATGTGCAGGTCGTCCATCGGGGCCTCCGGTCGGATGGGGTTGCAAGTCCTGGTGAAAAATCAGGCCGCGGCCAAAATCTCCCGGGCGCGGGCGCAGTCGGCTTCCATCTGGGTGATCAGCGCGGGCAGGCCGTCGAACTTCATCTCCGGCCGCAGGAAATCGACCAGGGCGACCGAAAGGTGATGACCGTAAAGATCGCCCTTGAAGTCTAGGAGATAGGTTTCAAGGTTCGGCACCTGGCCTTGAAACATCGGCCGCACCCCAAGGCTGGCCGCTCCCATGTAGGCCCCGGCCTGCGGGCCGCCAAGGACATCGACCTTCACCGCGTAGACGCCAAAGCGCGGCAGGTGCAGCCCGGTCAGCGCCATGTTGGCGGTGGGATAGCCCAGTTCTCGCCCCCGCTTTTCGCCGTGAACCACCTCGCCCTCGATCCGGTGCAGGTGGCCCAGCATGGCGGCGGCATCGCCTGGGCGCCCTTCGGCCAGCGCGGTGCGGATGGCAGTGGACGACACTTCCTGGCCTTCGATCGCCAGCAAGGGCGCAATGGTGGTGGCAAAGCCGAAACGCGCGCCCAGCGCCTGCAGATCCGCCGCCTTTCCCGCCCGGTCCTTGCCAAAGCAGAAATCGGCCCCCACCACGATATGCGAGATGGCAAGCCCCTCGACCAGCACCTCGCGGGCAAACTCCTCCGGGGTCAGCGCGGCCAGCGCCTTGTTGAACTGCAACTGATAGAGGTGGTCGACCCCCAGCTTGGCCAACCGGTTGGCCCGCGCCTCGGCATTCATCAGGCGGAACGGCGGGGCGTCGGGCTGAAACACCTGCCTGGGGTGCGGCTCAAAGGTGATCACGCCCAAGGGTGCCGCGCCGCGCGCCAGGTCGATCACGCTGCGGTGGCCCAGATGCACCCCGTCGAAATTGCCCATGGCGCAGGATGCCCCCCGCGCCTCTGGGTCAAGCCATTGAAAGTCCTGATGTATTTGCATCTGCACCCCAGGACGGGGCACATCTCGCCCGTCAGTCGAACTTGCGGCTGGGCGCCAGAACCAGCGCCTCGCCCTTCAACACCACGGTTTTACCCACCGAGGCCAGGGTTTCAAGGGTCACCCGGCGTTTTGCGTAGTCGATGGCCAGAACCTTCACCTCGGCCGTCACCCTGTCGCCGGGGCGGACCGGGGCCAGAAACCGCAGGCTTTGCCCCAGATAGACCGTGCCATGGCCCGGCAACTGCTCGCCGATCACCGCCGAAATCAGGCCTGCGGTCAGCATGCCGTGGGCTATGCGGCCTTCGAAGATGGTGTCCTGGGCATAGGCTTCGTCCAGATGCACCGGGTTGCGGTCGGTCGAGATTTCGGCAAACAGCTCGATGTCGCGGTCGGTGACCTCCTTGGTCAGAGACCGGGTCATCCCGATCTCCAGATCCTCGATGCAGATCGTGCCGCGGGGGTGGTTGTGCATACCGTCCAGCATCATGGCGATTCCCTTGCCGATGCCCTGACATTAGCAGATGCTGCAATGCAGCGCAATTCCAGCGCGCAATATATTTACCCACATGCGACGAAATGCGCAATTATGTTACTGCTGCGCCGCAGCACGTCAGCGCAAATGCCCCATCGCAAAGGTCGCAGACATCTGCCTTGCTGCCAGCCATTCCTCCAGCAAGCCGTCGTCGGGTCGGGCAGCATCCGCCCCAAAGGCCGCCGCGTCGATGCCGCCGGTGATGAACAGGGTGTCGAGGCCCTCGCCCATGCCGCCCTGAATGTCGGTGGCAATGCCGTCGCCGATGCACAGGATCTGCGGATCGCCGCCGCGCAACGCCCCCAGACGCCGCCGCGCCAGATCGTAGATCGGCGGGTGCGGCTTGCCGAAATACAAGGCCCGCCCGCCTGCTGCCTCATAGTCCCGCGCCAGCGCACCGGCACACCACAGCCGCTTGTCGCCCATGTCGACGACGATATCGGGGTTGGCGCACAGCATCGGCAGGCCCAGCGTGCGGCCCAGCAGCAACTCGGCCCGGTAATCCTCGGGCACCTCGGTCAGATCGTCACGCAGGCCGGTGCAGACGATCCCCTCGGCCTCGCGCAGCGCCACCCGTTCAATGGCGGGTTGGCTGGCGGCGTAATCGGCGATGTCGGCGGCGAAATCGGTGAAGAACGGCTCATCCTTCGGCGCACCGATGTGGAATACCTTGCGTCCCACCGCCCCTGAAACCAGCGCGAACTGCGCCGCATCGCCGGAACTGACCACCTCGTCCCAGCCATCGCGCGGCACGCCGATGCGGTCCAGCTGCGCCACGATGCTGGATTTCGGCCGCGGCGCGTTGGTCAGCAGCACCACCGTGCCGCCCCCGGCCCGAAACGCCTGCAACGCGGCCACGGCAGCCGGGAAAGGCCGTTCGCCATTGTGCAGACAGCCCCAGAGATCGCAGAACACCGCGTCAAAGCGCGCGCCCAGATCGGCCAGCGATTGAATGATCTCTGCCATTGGCCCGCCCTTCATCTTGGTCAAAATATTCTGCAGGGGGTCGGGGGGACGCAAAGTCCCCCCGTCCGACCCGACCGCCGACCCGCCGCTTACAGCTTCAGCGCCGGAATGATCTGCTTTTTGCGGCTCATCACCCCCGGCAACACCACCGTATCGCCCGAGACCTTCACGCCAAAGGACGCCTCGGCCATCTGTTTCACCAGATCGTTCGGCACCAGAAGCGTCGCCTCTTCGCGCAGGATGTCCACCACGAACAGCAACACCTGATCGGCGCCGTCCTCTTTCGCCACGGTCTCCATCGACTTCATCAGGCCGGCCTTGCGGTCCAGCACCACCTTCGGCGCCGTGGTCTCCAGCACGCTCACCCGCAAGTCCTTGCCGGCAACGCTGTATTCCTTGCTGTCCATCCGCAACAGCTCGGCATCCGAAAACGCCGAGACATCCGACTTTGCCGCAAACATCTGCCCGGCCAGGTCGGGGATCGAAACGCCCAGATCGGCGGCCAGCTTCTCGGCCACCGCCTTGTCATGCGGCGTCGTGGTGGGGCTGCGGAATTCCAGCGTGTCCGACAGGATGCACGACAGCATCGCGCCCTTGATTTCCTGCGGGAGCTTGGCGACATCGGCGCCCATGATGTCGTGCATCACCGTCGCGGTGCAGGCCAGCGGTCGCATGACGACATTGATCGGCGTTTTGGTCTTCAGGCCGCCCACCAGCATGTGGTGGTCGATGATTGCCATGATATTGGCGTCATTGATTCCCGGCGGCAGTTCGGCTGGGTTGTTGGTGTCGACGATCACCACGTCCTGACCGGCAGCCACATCGGCAATGACCTCGGGTTTGGCAAAGCCCCAGTGCTTCAACACGAAGGCGGCTTCGGTGTTCGGCTCTCCCAGCAGTCTGGGCTGCGCATTGCCGCCGCGGACGTTGGTCAGATACCAGGCCCAGATGATGGCCGACAGCGTGGCGTCGGTGTCGGGCGATTTGTGGCCGAAGACAAGGGTAGAGGCTGGGGTGGTCATGAATGCTCTCATCGCGTTGGGATTTGGGCGGCTTATAGGGGCAGGGCGGGGGATTGTCATCCCCGCGATAGGGCGCGTCCGTTCAAGGCTGCAATGCAGCAACGATGGGGGAAAGGCCGGCGTCACGCCTGCCGAATCCGCCGCATGGCCGGGCGGAAAGCGCCATCGACCAGCACCTGTGCGCCCTTGTCGGTGGTCAGGAGCCGGGCGGGAATGCCGATCACCCGTTCACCCCCGCGCATTGAGAAAGCGCCGCAATCCAGCACCGTCACACCAGCCAGCCGATGCCTCTTCAGCGCCGCGATCATGGCAGGGCCAGTGGCGTCACGGTCCAGCCGTCCTTTGCCAGAAGATTCAGCACCCCGTCCTCGCCCGACAGATGCAGCGCACCAAAGGCCGCCACCACCGGCCCCTGCGCCGCCGCCTCTTCGATCACCGGAATCCAGGCCCGGTTGCGGCTGATCATCAACGCCTCTTCCAGCTTTGCCATGTCGGCATCCACCTGTTCATGGGTGGAGCCGGGCATGGCGTAGGATTGATAGCGCATCAATTCCCACATCAGGCGGTTTTCCCCGGCAAAATAGGTATCGGCCAGCGTCACCGAGTAATCGTTGGCCTGATCTTCCAACGCCAGGGTCTGTTCGATCATCTCGATCTGCTCGGCATCGCTCATCATGCCGAAAACCTTGAAGACGGTGTCATAGGGTTCCAGCGCGCGCACCGGCACGTTGGCGGCAAGGGCGCTGTCGATCAACAGCCCGTCCAGCCCCTTGGGGTCTTTCAGATCCTCCATGGCGCAGGGCGGGATCGACAACAGCACGGTGATGTACCAGGGGCGGAACTTGGCCGCCATGAAACCGGGAATGCCCCGCGCCGTGGTGGCCTTCACCAGCCGGTCCCAGGTTTCCTTCGGCAGGGTCTCCAGCAAGGTCGGCCCGCTGGTGATCGTCAAGATCGACGGGTCCCTGGCCATCCGGTCGATCAGCGCCTTCTTCTCTTCCGGCCCGGCCTCGACCAGCAGGGCCGCAGCTGCGGCGATTTCGGGGCCGAAGCGGACGAGGGTGGCGCCGTGACGGGGGTCGTCAAGGTGATAGGTGCCGATCAGGGTGATCTGCTGCCCGTCCCTTTCGGCCCGCCAGTAGTTTCCGTTCGGAAAAGGCACGGCCTCGGCGGCAGCGACGATTTCGGCGCGCTCGGCGGCGGGCATCAGGTCAAGGATGTTCATGCCAAAGCACTCGGCCCCGGCGGGCAGGGCGCCCAGCGCAAGGACAGAAAAAGCAGTGGCGACAAGGGTTTCTGTCAGTCGGCGGAACATGGCAATCCTTTTGCGGCTTGCGCCATGTTGCCATTGGCCGCAGCCAAGGCCAAGCGAAAGCTTCCGGACGCGGCTTGCGTCAACTTGATGGCGTCGGGGTGTTGACTCAGGGCCGGGCAGCGCCTAAATGACCGTCGTTAGCACTCGTCAAACATGAGTGCCAACCGTTTCAACCTGGAACTCAAGGGAGTGTTACCAGATGGCTTTCAAACCGCTGCATGACCGTGTGCTGGTTCGCCGCATTCAAGGCGAAGACAAGACCAAGGGCGGACTGATCATCCCCGATACCGCCAAGGAAAAGCCCGCCGAGGGCGAGATCATCGCCGTGGGCGAAGGTGCGCGCAAGGACTCGGGCGAGCTGATTGCGCCGTCCGTCAAGAAGGGCGACCGCATCCTCTTTGGCAAATGGTCCGGCACCGAAGTGACGCTGGATAGCGAAGAGATGCTGATCATGAAGGAAAGCGACATCATGGGGATCATCGCCTGAGCGATGGTTTCGTGACGCTTTTCTACAGAGGGTGGGCAGATTGCCCATCCACCCTGAAACCGGAATTTGAGGAGTCTGCACAATGAGTGCCAAAGACGTTCGTTTCGATACCGATGCCCGCGACCGCATGCTGCGTGGCGTCAACATTCTGGCTGATGCCGTCAAAGTCACCCTGGGGCCCAAAGGCCGCAACGTGGTGATCGACAAAAGCTTCGGCGCCCCGCGCATCACCAAGGACGGCGTGACCGTTGCCAAGGAAATCGAGCTGTCCGACAAGTTCGAGAACATGGGCGCGCAGATGGTGAAGGAAGTCGCTTCGCGCACCAATGACGAAGCTGGCGATGGCACCACCACTGCCACCGTGCTGGCCCAGGCCATCATCAAGGAAGGCCTGAAGTCGGTCGCAGCGGGCATGAACCCGATGGACCTCAAGCGCGGCATCGATATGGCCACCACCAAGGTCGTCGCCGCCATCAAGGCTGCTGCCCGCCCGGTGAAGGACAGCGACGAAGTCGCCCAAGTCGGCAGCATCGCCGCCAACGGCGAAGCTGAAATCGGCCGCCAGATCGCCGACGCGATGCAGAAGGTCGGTAACGAGGGTGTGATCACCGTCGAAGAGAACAAGGGCCTCGAGACCGAGACCGACGTCGTCGAAGGCATGCAGTTCGACCGCGGCTACCTGTCGCCCTACTTCGTCACCAACGCCGACAAGATGATTGCCGACCTGGAAGACGTCTACATCTTGCTGCACGAAAAGAAACTGTCGTCGCTGCAGTCGATGGTGCCGCTGCTGGAAGCCGTGATCCAAAGCCAAAAGCCGCTGCTGATCGTGGCCGAAGACGTCGAAGGCGAGGCC
>JBATAV010000165.1:0-17759 GCA_049662025.1 Paracoccaceae bacterium
GGGTTCCAGCGTGCGGTCTGGTGGCCGTAGTGAACGCCAGCTTCAAGCAGCTGACGCATGGAAAACTCGGGGAGCGCCATGTCCATATTCCTTTTCCGGTTTGCGCCTCGGGTCAAAGATCTCAGGCTTTCGCCCAACCGGTGGACCAGACGGGATTTCTCCCCGCACTGGCCCGCTTTGGCCCTGTGAAGTGGCGCGCATATAGACCGGGGTGGGCGCCGGCGCAAGCCCTGCCCCTTCGCCTTGGCCCAAATACTCAATTGTCCGGCCTTCGCTTGCGCAAGTCGTGGGGTTGGGCGATGAAGAGGCCATGACACCGGATATCCTCTGCATCGGGTCCGTCCATTGGGACATCATCGGTCGTAGCCCGGCCGCGATGCGGCTGGGGTCTGACGTGCCGGGCCGGATCACCCGGGCCCCGGGCGGCGTGGCGATGAACATCGCGATGACGCTGGCGCGGTTTGGCCTGCGCCCCGCGGTGTTGACGGCCATTGGCCGCGATGCCGAGGGCGATGCGTTGATTGCTGCCTGCGCGCGGCAGGGGTTGCGTACCGAATTTATCTATCGCTCCGAGGACTTGCCGACCGATCGTTACATGGCGATCGAAGGCGCGAACGGTCTTGTCGCCGCCGTCGCTGATGCCCATTCGCTGGAGGCAGCGGGCGACAAGATCCTGCGTCCGCTGGCCGACGGGCGGTTGGGCAACGTTGCCACGCCCTGGGCCGGGCCGATTGCGCTGGATGGCAATCTGACCGAGGCGTTGTTGTCCGACATCGCCGTCTCGCCCCTGTTCGCCGCCGCCGATCTGCGGGTGGCTCCGGCCAGCCCCGGCAAGGCCGAGCGGCTGCGCCCGCTGCTTTCCCATCCGCGCGCCACGTTCTATGTGAACCTGGAAGAGGCGAACCTTTTGTCCAAGGCCAATGCCGAAACCGCGCCCGAGGCGGCCACGGCGCTGCTGGCGCGTGGGGCTGCGCGGGTGCTGGTCACCGATGGCGGGCACACCGCAGCCGAGGGCAGACAAGGTGCTGGCGTCATCCACATGACCCCGCCGCAGGTTCTGGTGACGCGCGTGACGGGGGCTGGCGACACTTTCATGGCGGCGCATCTGGTGGCCGAGCGCAACGGCGCCCCCCGACAGGCCGCCCTCGCAAATGCCCTGCAAGCCGCCGCCGCCTATGTTTCCGGAGATCCAGTATCATGACGCTACCCCTTGAATTCTCATCCGAAGTCGCAAAAGCCATGCGCGAAGGCGCGGCCATCGTGGCGCTGGAATCCACCATCATCACCCATGGCATGCCCTGGCCGCAAAACGTCGAAACCGCCCGAAGGGTCGAGGCCGAAATCCGCGCCCATGGGGCGGCGCCCGCCACCATCGCGGTGATGGCGGGTCGCATCCATATCGGGCTGTCGGAGGCCGAACTGGAAAGCCTCGGTCAGGCCAAGGGCGTGGCCAAGCTTTCGCGCGCCGATCTGGCGGCCTGCCTCGCCACCGGCGGCACTGGCGCCACCACGGTTGCGGCCACCATGATCTGCGCAAGGCTGGCCGGGATTGGCGTTTTCGCCACCGGTGGCATCGGCGGCGTGCATCGCGGGGCGGAAAGCAGCTTCGACATTTCGGCCGATCTGATGGAGCTGGCACAGACCCCGGTGACGGTGGTGGCGGCGGGGGCGAAGGCCATCCTGGACTTGCCGAAAACGCTGGAAGTGCTGGAAACCCAAGGGGTTCCGGTGATTTCTTACGGTCAGGACGATTTCCCGGCCTTCTGGTCGCGCAGCTCTGGTCTGAAGGCGCCCCTGCGGATGGACAGCGCGCGCGAGATCGCCGCCGCCCACCGGATGCGCGGCTTTCTGGGCCTGCCCGGCGGGCAACTGGTGGCCAATCCGATCCCGCATCAGGCCGAAATCCCCCGCGATGAGATCACCCCCCATATCGAGGCCGCCCTGGCCGAAGCCGCCACCAAAGGCATCGCCGCCAAGGCGGTGACCCCATTCCTGTTGCAGCGCATCTTCGAGTTGACTGAAGGCCGGTCCCTGCAATCGAACATCGCGCTTGTGCTGAACAATGCGCGGCTTGGGGCGGCGATTGCCGTGGAACTGGCCAAGTCTTCGTGAAAAATCCGGCTGCGCAATGCGGCGGGCATTGCATCGCGGCGGGTGCGGCCCCTAGATTGGCCGCGAACAGGGATATTTCATGATCGAACCGACGCACCACCGCCGCGGCTTTCTTGCCGGACTGCGCGCCAGTTTCCTGACCGGGCTTGTGGTCGTGTTGCCAATCGGGCTGACGATCTATTTCGTCTGGGCGGTGATCGGCTGGATCGACGGCTGGATCCTGCCCTTGATCCCGTCCTACTACCAGCCCGACGCGCTGATCCGGCGCTGGATCGGGCCGGATTACCAGTTCCCGGTGCGCGGTGTGGGCGTGCTGGTCTTTCTGTTCTTCACCATCCTGGTCGGCTGGCTGGCCAAGGGGCTGATCGGGCGATCGGTCATTCGCAAGGGCGAACAGATGGTCGACCGGATGCCGGTCGTCCGCTCGGTTTACGGCGCGATCAAGCAGGTGGCCGAGACCTTCTTTTCCAAGAAGGAGCAAAGCTTCGACAAGGTGGTGCTGGTGGAGTTTCCACGCCCCGGCACCTGGGCGCTTGGCTTCGTCTCGACCCGCCCCAAGGGCGAGCTGGCGGAGCGTCTGGACGAAATTGATCCCGATATTTCCGCGGTATTCGTGGGGCTTACGCCGTTTACTTCAGGCATGTTGCTGTTCGTGCCGACCAAGGATCTGGTGATCCTGGACATGGGTGTCGACGAAGCGGCCAAGCTGATCGTGTCGGGCGGGCTGGTCTATTCGCAGCCCAAAGAGCCGCGCTGATCAACCGAAAAGGCTGGGCAGATCGACCGAGGGCGCGTGCCCGATGTTGCCACCGCAATCGGTCAGAAAGCAGGTCGCCGCCACCCGCCCGGCCTCGAACATCCGCTCGATCAGCGGGCCCGAAGGTTCCAGCTTTGACGAGGCCGACAGATCGTTCATCAGCGCATCGTCGGCGATCATGTGGATGCGCACGTCCTTCATCTGGCCCTTTTCGATCCGTCCCAAGGCGATCAGCCGATGCACGAAGGCCACCGCCCGCAGTTCCGACATCAGCGAGGCGTTGAAGCTGATCTCATCGACGCGGGCCTGGATTTCCAGCGGGGTTTCGGGGATCTGGTCGCGCCTGAGCGGGTTGACCTGAACGATCACGATATCGTCCGGCAGCGCCCGGTCATACAGCGGCCAGAGCGAGGGGTTGCCGGTAAAGCCGCCGTCCCAATAGGCCTCGCCCTTGATCTCGACCGCCTGAAAGGCCTCGGGCAGGCAGGCCGAGGCCAGCAGCGCCTCGGGCGTGACCTCGTGGCCGTGAAACACCCGCACCTTGCCGGTGCGCACATTGGTGGCGCCGACAAAAAGCTTTGGCCCTTCCCCGGCGCAGACATGGGCGAAATCCAGATCGCGGACCACCGGGTCCAGCGGGTTGGTCCAGTTCGGCCCCATCGAATAGGGCGACCAGAATTGCGCCGCGACGCCCTCGGGGCTGAACGGAAGGAAGTTGGCCGCCGTGTCCTGCCAGAACCGCATGGCAGGCAGAAAGGGCTGAAGCCATGGCAGCATGCGGAAATCGCCGATGTCGGCGACCTGCTCCCACAGTTCGCGCAGCCGCTTGCGCGCCGCCTCGCGCCCGCCCGAGACCATTCCCGCCTTCAGCGCGGCGCCATTCAGCGCCCCCGCGGAAGTACCTGAAATAGCGTCTATTTCCAGCTTTCCGTCTTCCAGAAGCCGATCCAGCACGCCCCAGGTAAAGGCGCCATGCGCACCGCCGCCCTGCAGCGCCAGGGAAACCCTGGTCACAGCGCGGTCCAGCCGCCGTCAACGCTGATCGCGGTGCCGGTGACCTGATCGGCGTAGGGGCTGCACAGCCAGATCACGGTGCCGCCGATCTGCTCGGTGGTGGCGAATTGCTTGCTGGGCTGGCGATCCAGCATCACCTCGCGGATCACAGTTTCGCGGTCCATGTTGTGGACCTTCATCTGATCGGGGATCTGCGCCTCGACCAGCGGCGTCAGCACATAGCCGGGGCAGATCGCGTTGCAGGTGATGCTTTGGCCGGCCGTTTCCAGTGCCACGGTCTTGGACAGGCCAACCAGCCCATGCTTGGCCGCGACATAGGCCGATTTGAACGGGCTGGCGGTCAGGCCATGCGCCGAGGCGATGTTGACGATGCGCCCCCACCCGGCCTTGCGCATGCCCGGCAGGGCTGCGGCGGTGGTGTGGAAAGCGGAACTCAGGTTGATCGCCAGGATCGCATTCCATTTCTCGACCGGAAAATCCTCGATCGGCGAGACGAACTGGATGCCTGCGTTGTTGACCAGAATGTCGCAGCCGCCCGCTTTTTCGACCAGCGCGCGACAGTCGTCGCCCTTGGACATGTCGGCCTGAATGTAGCGGACCTTCGTGCCATGCTCCTTGGCGATTCGGCTCGCAAGAGCGTGATCGTCGGCGCTGTCGGTGAAACTGTTGATCACCACCTCGGCCCCGGCACGCGCCAGCTCCTCGGCGATTCCCAGTCCGATTCCCGAATTCGAACCGGTAACGATTGCCCGTTTGCCCTTGATGGTCATCGCGACCTCCTGATGATGCATATGCGGCAGAGACTACCTGCCGCAGACGCGAAGGAAAGCCCGGATTGCACCAGTCGAGGGAATGTGAGCCGCCGCGACTGGCCAAAAAAAACGCCGGCACAAGGCCGGCGTCAAGTCATTGAGGCAGGTTTCATACAGGCAAGAAACCTATCGAGCAGTACAGTCTTTATAATCCTAAGTCCGCCGATGGCCAAGCTAAAAGTTTGAAAACCCACAACCTCGGGGTTAGGGTCGCGACAAAGCCCGTCGGCCAAGGGGGACCGTTTCCGAAATGCGACCGAACACTCCAGCCGCCCTGCGGAGTCTTGCCGCTGCGGCCACGATGATTCTGGCGGCGTCGTTTGCTGCGGCAGAACCGCGCCATGGCATAGCTATGTATGGCGACCCTGCCCTTCCCCCGGATTTTGTGTCCCTGCCCCAGGCAAACCCCGATGCGCCCAAGGGTGGTGGCATCCGTTTCGGCGAGGGTGGCAGCTTCGACAGCCTCAACCCTTTCATCACCAAGGGCCGCCCGGCCACCGGCATCTCCAACCTGACGGTCGAGACGCTGATGGGCCGCAACTATGACGAGCCATTCGCGCTTTACGGCCTTCTGGCCGAATCGGTCGACACTGACGATTCGCGGTCATACGTCGAATTTACCTTGCGTGAAGGGGCGCGCTTCTCGGACGGATCGCCCGTCACCGTCGAAGACGTGATGTGGTCGTTCGAAACCCTCGGAACCATCGGCAACGCGCGCTATCTGGGGGCCTGGAAAAAGATCGCCTCGATGGAGAAGACCGGGCCGCGCAGCGTGAAGTTCACCTTCAATGTCGAAGACCGCGAATTGCCGCTGATCCTGGGCCTGCGCCCGGTGCTGCAAAAGGCGCAGTGGCAGGGCCGCGATTTCACCGAGACCACGCTGGAGGCGCCGATCGGATCCGGCCCCTATGTCGTCGACAAGATGGAACCGGGGGTCTTTGTCAGCTACAAGCGCAACCCCGACTGGTGGGGCAAGGATCTGGCCTTCAACCGCGGCCTGTGGAACTTCGACGAAGTCCGTTACGACTACTTTGCCAATCCGCAGGCGATCTTCGAGGCGTTCAAGGCGGGCGAATTGTCCAGCTACCGCGAAGGCAACGCGGCGAAATGGGCGTCGAACTACGATTTCCCGGCCGTGCTGTCGGGCGAGGTGATCAAGGCCGAAATCCCGCATGGCCGCCCTTCGGGGATCGAGGGGCTGGCCTTCAACTCCCGCAAGCCGATGTTCGCCGACTTGCGGGTGCGGCAGGCGCTGATGCTGGCCTTCAACTATGAATTCATCAACCAGACCGTCACCGGCGGCGTGGGCAAGCGTATCCAGAGCTATTTCGGCAACTCCTTTCTGGGGATGACGCCGGGCCAACCCGCGACAGGCCGGGTGCTGGAGCTGTTGCAACCCTTTGCCGCCGACCTGCCGCCCGACGCCATCGACGGCTATGCCATGCCGGTTTCGGATGGCAGCCAGACCAACCGCAAGAACATCCGCGCCGCCGCCGCCCTGCTGGAAGAGGCGGGCTGGATGGTGGGCGAGGACGGTGTTCTGCGGAACGCTGCGGGCGCGCCGTTCGACTTTGAAGTCCTGCTGGTGACGGGCCAGGACGAAATGGCCTCGATCGCGGCGATCTATGTCGAGGCGTTGAAACCGCTGGGGATCAGCGCCCATGTCAGCATGGTCGACGATGCGCAGTACAAGGAACGCACCAACGCCTACAATTTCGACATGACCCATTACATCCGCGCGCTGACCCTGAGCCCCGGCAACGAGCAGATGCTGTATTGGGGATCGGCGGGGGTAACGGAACCCGGCACGCGCAACTGGATGGGCATCCATTCGCCCGCCGCCGAGGCGATGATCGCCGATATGGTCAAGGCGCGCGACCTGGCGGAGTTTGCCGCCGCGACACAGGCGCTGGACCATGTGCTGACCACGGGTAGATACGTCATCCCGATCTGGTATTCTGATGTCTCGCGGCTGGCGTATCGCAAAGAGCTGAAGTACCCCGACCACATCCCGCTGTATGGCGATTGGCCGGGCTTTCAGCCGGATACCTGGTGGTATGAAAAAGACTGAGGAATGGCAGGCAAGACTATGAAAAAGATGGTAATTCTTGGGGTGGTTCTGGCCGCCCTGGCAGGCTGCAACACGGTTGCGGGGGTGGGCGAAGATGTCTCGGGCGGGGCGCGAAAGGTGCAGGGCTGGTTCTGACGGGCCGGTTCTGCGGCGGCACCTCAGACCAGCGACGTCACCCACAGCACGGTGGCGTCATCGACCGACAGGCTGATGACGTTGTGGCCCATCGTGGCGTCGTAGTAGGCGCTGTCGCCGCGGCGCAGGTCTGCGGGTTCGTGGAATTCGGTGTAAAGCCGGATGATGCCGGTCAGGACGTAGAGGAATTCCTCGCCGTCATGGCGCACCCAGCCGCCGAAATCGGCCAGGTCGCGGGCCCGGATCACCGCGCGGTAAGGCAGCATCTGCTTGCGCGTCAGACTGCCGGCCAGAAGTTCATGCTCGTAGGTCGCCGTTGCGCTGGCCTGGCCTTCACCGGCGCGGGTCACCGCCATGCGCCCGTTCACCTGCGCCTTCGACGGCGGGGTGAACAGCTGCGGCACCGAGATCGCCAGCCCCCCGGCCAGCTTCTTCAGCGCATCGAAAGTGGGCGACATCTGGCCGTTTTCGATCTTTGACAGGGTGGATCGCGCCAACCCCGCCTTGACGGCCGCCTGTTCCAGCGTCCAGCCGCGCGATTTGCGCAAGCTCCGCACCCGGCTGCCCAGATCCAACGGCTCGACATGCGCCTCGCCACCGTCTTCGCGGGCGATGCGGATCAGGGTCTTGGGGTCGGGCTGGGTCATCCGCATCGCCTACCCTGCCCCGCGCCACCTTGCAACTGCGCTGCGCCGCCCCTAAGCCTGAGTGATGTTCAACCTTGCCGCCCATGTGCTGGCCCGTGGTCAGGACACGCCAGACAAGATCGCGCTGGCCGTCCTGGGCCTGACCGGGACGGACCGATGGAGTTATGGGCGCCTGATCGCCGCCGTGCGCGGTTGTGGCAGCTGGCTGGCAACAATGGGCGAACCCGGCGACCGCGTTCTTTTGCGCCTTGGCAACACGCCCGCTTTCCCGCTGGCCTATCTGGGCGCCATCGCTGCCGGTATGGTGCCGGTTGCCACCTCGCCCCTGCTGACCGCGCCCGAGATCGCCCGCATCGCCGCCCTGATCCACCCGCGCCTGACCCTGGCCGAGCCCGGAATCGCGGTTCCGGACGGCCCCGTATGGGACGCCGATACACGCCTCTGGGAGGCCGCCGCGCCTTGCGACTGGCACATGGGGGATGCGGACCGCGAGGGCTATGTCGTCTTCACCTCGGGCACTTCGGGCGTACCCCTGGCCGTGCGCCATGCCCACCGCGCCATTCTTGCACGGGCGATGATGCATCAGGGCTGGGAAGGGCTGACGGCGCAGGACCGGCTGTTGCACATGGGCGCCTTCAACTGGACCTATACCATGGGCACTGGCCTGCTGGACCCCTGGACGCTGGGCGCCACTGCGCTGATCGCCGACGCGAGGGTGGCGCAGGATCAGCTGCCCCACCTGATGAACCGGCATGACGCCACCATTCTGGCCGCCACACCTGCGCATTTTCGCAGGCTTCTGCGCCAGAACCTGCCCGCACTTCCGCACCTGCGCCATGCGCTTTCCGCCGGCGAGGCGCTGCCGCCGGCCCTGCGCGCCGAATGGCAGGCCCGCACCGGCACCGACATTCACGAAGCGCTGGGGATGTCGGAACTCTCGACCTTCATCTCGGGCAGCCCTGACCGCCCTGCCCCCGAAGGCGCCAGCGGGTTTCCCCAAACCGGCCGCCGCATTGCCGTTCTCGGCCCCGACGGCCAGCCATTGCCGCCGGGCGAGATCGGCGTGCTGGCGGTGGCGACCTCGGACCCTGGTCTGATGCTGGGCTATGCAGACCATACGCCACCGGATGGTTCTTGGTTCGCCACCGGCGATCTGGTGCATCAGGACTGGGTGGGTGCCATCCATTTCCACGGTCGCACCGACGAGATGATGAACCCCGGCGGCATCCGGGTTTCTCCGCGCGAGGTGGAACAGGCGCTGCAGGGTCTGCCGGGCGTGACCGATCTGGCCGTGGCCGAAGTGGCCGTGGCGGGCGGTGGGCGGGTGATTGCCTGCTTTTACGCAGGTCAGCCCCTGCCCGAAGGCACAGGTCCCGCCTTTGCAGCCGACCGGCTGGCGCGCTACAAGCAACCGCGGCTCTGGGTGCATCTGATCGCCCTGCCCCGCAGCGCCACCGGCAAGATCGACCGTCGCGGCCTTGCCGACCTATTGCCAATGGAACCCGCCCGTAATGACCCCCGTGATGACCCAAACCACCCGCCTTGACATCTTTTCCGATCCCGTCTGCCCCTGGTGCTTTGTCGGCAAGGCCAACCTTGACCGCGCGCTGGAGTCCCGTTCCGACCACCCCTTCGTGGTGGAATGGCATCCCTTTCAGCTGAACCCCGACATGCCCGAGGAGGGCGTCGCCAAGCGCGCGTACCTCGAAGCGAAATTCGGTGGCGCGGCGCGGGTCGATGCGACGCATGATCATCTGCGCGAGGTTGCCCGTGAGGCCGGCCTGCCGCTGAACCCCGATGTGCCCAAGCGCATGCCGAACACGCTGAATGGCCATCGGCTGATCCACTGGGCGGGCATCGAGGGGCGGCAGACGCCGGTCGTCTCGGCCCTGTTCCGCGCCTATTGGGTGGAGGGCCGCGACATCGGCAACCGCGCCGTGCTGGCCGATATCGGCGCTGCCGCGGGCATGGACCGCGAGGAGCTGGTGCGGCTGCTGGACAGCGATGCCGATGCCGATGACATCACCGCCCGTGATGCCGATGCCCGTGCCAAGGGGGTGAATGCGGTGCCCACCTATCTGATCGCGCAGCAATATGTGCTGACTGGCGCGCAGCCGCCGTCCCTGTGGGCCAAGGTGATCGACGATCTGCTCAAGGCCGCCCGCGGATGACCTCCGCCGCCGGAACACCCCCCGCCCCGCGGCTGGGCCAGACCGAGTTCATCGCGCTGACCGCGATGCTGTTCGCCACCATCGCGATCTCGATCGACGCGATGCTGCCGGCGCTGGACGAAATCGGCCGAACGCTCAGCCCCGATGCGCCGAACCTTGCGCAACTGGTGGTCACCGCTTTCGTCTTCGGCATGGGCCTGGGCACGCTGTTCGCGGGCCCCTTGTCGGACACTTTCGGCCGCAAACCGGTGATCCTTGCCGGCGCGGCGCTGTATTGCCTTGCTGCCGTGGCCTGCTGGGCCGCGCCCTCGATGTGGTGGCTTCTGGCGGCGCGGGTGGTTCAGGGCTTTGGTGCTGCGGGGCCGCGCACGGTGTCGATCGCCATTGTCCGCGACCTTTATCAGGGGCGTGAAATGGCGCGGATCATGTCCTTTGCGATGATGGTCTTTACCATCGTTCCGGCGCTGGCGCCCCTGATGGGGCAGGCGGTGATTGCGGTGGCCAACTGGCAGGCGATCTTCCTAGTTTATCTGGTATTTTCCGCCGTCACCATGGCCTGGGTGGGGCTGCGCCAGCCCGAAACCCTGCCCGCCCGCCGCGCCCTTCGGGTGGCACCGCTCTGGGCCGCCACGCGCGAGATTCTGGGCCAGCGCATCGTCGTGATCTCGATCGCGGTGCAATCGCTGACGCTGGGGGCGCTGTTTGCCACCTTGTCGTCGATGCAGGGCATCTTCGACCTGCGCTTTGACCGCGCCGAGAATTTCCCGCTGTGGTTCGCCTTCATCGCCATCTGCTCGGCCTCCGGCTCGATGCTGAACGCCAGGGCGGTGATGAACAAGGGCATGCGCTGGGTGGTAACAACAACATACGCATGCGTATTGTCGGTGACCCTGCTGCATCTGGGCCTGGCGGTCAGCGGTCTTCTGCCCGAGGCGCTGGCCTTTCCGGCGCATATCCTGTGGTCGATCTCGCTTTTTGCGATGATGGGGCTGACCATGGGCAACCTGAACGCGCTGGCGATGGAGCATCTGGGCCATGTCGCCGGGCTGGCGGCTTCGGTGATCTCGTCGCTGGCGACGGTGGCTTCGGTCTTGCTGGCGATTCCGCTGGGGCAAGCCTTTGACGGCACCGCGCTGCCGTTGATGGCTGGGGTGGCGCTGTTTATCGGCGCGGCGCTGGTGCTGATGCGGCGGATGCCTTCACGGGGCTGATGGCGCGGGCCTGTTCGGCCAGATCGCGGGCACTGGCAAAGGCGCCCCGGATCCGCTCTGCCTCCGTCTTCATCTCACCGTGCAGGATGATCTTGGTGCCCTGCACCTTGGCGGCCCCGCCCTGATCGCGCAGAAAATCCACCAGCCCGGCGGGGTTGGCGTATTTGTCGTTGTGGAACTGCACCGTTGCACCCTTCGGCCCGGCATCCAGTCGGCTGATGCCTGCCCGCTTGCACATCGCCTTGATGCGCACGATCAGCATCAGGGTGTTCACCTCTTTCGGGATCGGGCCGAAGCGGTCGATCAACTCGGCGGCAAAGCCCTCCAGTTCCACCTTGGTTTGCAGGCCTGACAGGCGGCGGTAAAGGCCCAGCCGGATGTCGAGGTCGGGGATATACTCCTCGGGAATCATCACCGGCACGCCAAGGTTCAACTGCGGGCTCCAGTCATCTGAAATCGTTGACAGACCCTGCAACTCACCGGCCTTGATCCTGGCAATCGTGTCTTCCAGCATCTGCTGATACAGCTCATACCCCACTTCGCGGATATGGCCCGATTGCTCCTCGCCCAGAAGGTTACCCGCGCCGCGCAGATCAAGGTCGTGGCTGGCCAGGTTGAACCCGGCGCCAAGGCTGTCCATGCTGCCCAGCAGCTTCAGCCGCTTCTGCGCCTGCGGGGTCAGCGGCGCGCGGGGCTTGGTCGTGAGGTAGGCATAGGCACGGGTCTTCGACCGGCCCACCCGACCGCGGATCTGGTAGAGCTGACCCAGGCCGAACATGTCGGCGCGGTGAATGATCATGGTATTGGCGGTAGGGATGTCCAGACCGGATTCCACAATGGTTGTCGCCAGTAACACGTCGAACTTGCCATCGTAGAACTGGTTCATCCGGTCATCCAGATCGCCCGCCGCCAGCTGGCCATGGGCGATGACATAGCTGACCTCGGGTACAGGGGTGCGCAGGAAATCCTCGATATCCGGCAGGTCGGCGATGCGGGGTACGACGTAGAACGACTGGCCGCCACGGAACCGTTCGCGCAGCAATGCCTCGCGGATGGTGATGGTGTCGAATTCGCTGATATAGGTGCGGATTGCCAGCCGGTCCACCGGCGGCGTGGCGATGATCGACAGATCCCGCACCCCGGTCAGCGACAGTTGCAGGGTGCGCGGAATCGGCGTGGCGGTCAGGGTCAGGACGTGAACCTCGCTCCGCATCTCTTTCAGGCGTTCCTTGTGGGTGACGCCGAAGTGCTGTTCCTCGTCGATCACCAGAAGGCCCAGGTTCTTGAAGCTGACGCTCTTGGCCAAGAGCGCATGGGTGCCGACCACGATATCCACCTTGCCCTCGGCCATCTCGGCGCGGGTGCGGTTGGCGTCAGACGTGGTAACAAAGCGTGACAAAGGTTTGACTGTAATTGGAAATCCGCGAAAGCGCTCGGCAAAACTGCGGTAGTGCTGGCGCGCCAGCAACGTGGTCGGGCAGATCACTGCGACCTGCATGCCCGACAGCGCGGTGACGAAGGCCGCGCGCATCGCCACCTCGGTCTTGCCAAAGCCGACGTCGCCGACGATCAGCCGGTCCATCGGGCTGCCCTTTTCCAGATCAGCCACCACATCGGCAATCGCGGTCAGCTGGTCATCGGTTTCCTGATAGGGAAAGCGGGCGGCGAAGGCCTCCCATATGCTGTGGGGGGCTTCGAGAACGGGCGCATGCCGCAAGGCCCGTTCGGCCGCAATCCGCATCAGCCGATCGGCGATTTCCTTGATGCGTTCCTTGAGTTTCGCCTTCTTTGCCTGCCAGGCGCCACCGCCCAGACGGTCCAGCAGCCCCTCTTCATGGCCATAGCGCGAAAGCAGTTCGATATTCTCGACCGGCAGGTAAAGCTTTGCGTTGTCGGCATATTCCAGCGCCACGCAGGCATGCGGCGCCCCCAGCGCGGTGATGGTTTCCAACCCCAGATAGCGCCCGACGCCATGTTCGACATGCACCACCAGATCGCCCACCGACAGCGTGTCCACCTCGCGCAGGAAGTTGTCGGCCTTGCGCTTGCGGCGGGGCTTGGACACCAGCCGGTCGCCCAGCACGTCCTGTTCGGATATCACCGCCAGACCGGGTGCGGTGAAACCTGCCTCCAGCGCCCAGACCACCAGGAACAGCCCGCCCTTGCCGGGCGGCAGAGCGCGCAGATCCGGGATGGCTTCGGAGGCCAGACCCTGATCGGTCAAAAGGCCCTTCAACCGCTCTCGCGCACCATCGGACCAGCTGGCAATGACGACATGCGAAACTTCACGCAATGCGCGAATATGGTCTGCCAATGCATCGAAAAGGCTTATCTTTTCCTGTTGGCGTTCCGGTGCAAAACTGCGCCCGATGCGGCCGCCCGCATCCAGAACCCCCGGCCCAGGTGCCTGCGCCAGCGGCGACAGCTGCACCAGACGGTGCGCCGCGACCGCCGCTTCCCATCCGGCATCGTCCAGATAGAGAAGGCCCGGCGGCACCGGTTTGTAGACCGTATCCATCCGGCCCTTGGCCGCCATCGCCTCGGCCCGCGCGTCATAGGCGTCGTCGATCGCCGCCCACCGCGCCAATCGCGCCGGCGTCACCTGATCGTCCAGCAGAACCGAGGCCGTCGGCAGATAGTCGAAGATGGTCTCAAGCCGGTCATGAAAGAACGGCAGCCAATGCTCCATCCCCTGATGCTTGCGGCCGGCGCTGACCGCCTCGTACAACGGGTCATCGGTGCCCGCCGAACCAAACTCCACCCGGTAGTTCTGCCGGAACCGGGTGATCCCGGCCTCGTCCAGCACCACTTCGGACACCGGCGCAAACTCGACCCGAGCCAGTTTCTCGATGGTGCGCTGGCTGGCAGCATCGAACCGGCGCGCGCCGTCCAGCACATCGCCAAAGAAGTCCAACCGCACCGGACCACCCGGCCCCGGCGGATAGATGTCGACAATACCGCCCCGTATGGCGTAGTCGCCCGGCTCTGCCACGGTGGAAACCGGCGAAAACCCCATCCGGGTCAGAAAGGCTTTCAGCCGCGCCTCATCGACCCTTTCGCCCACCACGGCGCGAAAGGACGAGGCCCGCACCACCTCGGCCGCCGGAATCCGCTGGGTCACCGCCCCCAGCGTCGACAGCACGACAAAGGCACCGGGCAGCCCATCGGCCAGCGCGGCCAGTGTCGCCATCCGGCGCGAGGAAATCTCGGGGTTGGGCGATACGCGGTCGTATGGCAGGCAATCCCAGGCGGGAAAATCCAGCACCACGACATCCGGCGCCAGCACCGCCAGCGCCGCGCGCATCGCCTCGGCCCGCTTGTCGTCGCGCGCCACATGCAGGACCGGGCGGCCCTTTTCCCGCTCTCGCAGCAGAAGACGGGCGTCAAAGCCTTCGGGCGCACCGCCCAGAATGATCCGCTCGCCGGGCATCGTGGTCAGTTCAGGATCGAGATGTTCAGGTTCTTGTACATCCCGAACATCGAAGTCACGAAGATCGAGAGCATGCCGACCACCTGCACCACCCGGCGATGCATCATCAGCCGGTGATAAAGCGCGGCCCCCGCATTCTCGCCGGTTTCGATCTTCAGCGCGGTGCGCACCGACAGCCAGCCGACAACCACCATCGGGCAGAGCAGGAACAGCATCGCCTGGGCAAACTCTACCCGGTACCAGGCCGCCAGGATTGCGAGGGAAGACAGCATGAAGGCGATGACCGCGAAGATCGGCGCGGCGGCGACCCGGCTGATGCCGAGAATGCGGCGCATGTTGATGTCGACCAGCGTCTGTACGTCTTGTTCGGTCTGCCCACCATGACGGCGGGCGCGCAAGATCATGTCATGCGGCACGCCCAGCACCCAATGGCTGGTGGTCGACCACAGCACGGCCAGTGCGATCCAGTACCAGAGATTCGAGAAGGACCGCATGTCGATCACTTCAAAGATGATCTGGTACCACTCCACGCTCTTCCCTTTCCCGGCGCTGCGACCCCACACCTCTTGAGGCGCGGCTCTTTCCATGGCAGGCAGAAGGCAAAGCCGCAAGCCCCTTTGCCGAAGGGTTCAGCCAACAGGAGGCCCCATGCGCCCGACCATTGCCCCCTACCCCGCCCTGCGGTTCCGCCGGTTGCGCCAAAGCCCTGCGCTGCGCGCCCTGACGCAGGAAAACACGCTTGGCGCGGGTGACCTGATCTGGCCGGTGTTCGTGCGCGACGGCAAGGGCGTCGAAGAGCCGATCGCCTCGATGCCCGGGGTGAACCGGCTGTCGATCGACAATGTGGTGCGGGCGGCGGAACGGGCGGCGGGCCTGGGCATTCCGGCGATCTGCCTGTTTCCCTACACCGACCCCGCGCTGAAGACCGAAGCCTGCGAAGAGGCCTGGAACCCGGACAATCTGGCCAACCGGGCGATCCGGGCGATCAAGGCCGCGGTGCCCGAGATTGCGGTGATGACCGATGTGGCGCTGGACCCCTATAACGCCAATGGCCATGACGGGCTGGTGCGCGACGGCGTGATCCTGAACGACGAGACGATTCCGGCGCTGGTCAGGATGGCGCTGGCACAGGCCGAAAGCGGGGCCGATATCCTTGGTCCTTCCGATATGATGGATGGAAGGATCGGCGCCATGCGGGCGGCGCTGGAAAGTGCCGGCTACAAGGATGTGGCGATCATGTCCTATGCGGCGAAATATGCCAGCGCCTTTTACGGCCCGTTTCGTGATGCGGTGGGGGCCTCGGGTGCCTTGAAAGGCGACAAGAAGACCTACCAGATGAACCCCGCCAACAGCGACGAGGCGCTGCGGTTGATCGAGCGCGATCTGTCCGAGGGCGCCGACATGGTGATGGTGAAACCGGGGATGCCGTATCTGGATATCTGCCGCAGGGTCAAGGACACCTTCGGCGCGCCGACCTATGCCTATCAGGTTTCGGGCGAATACGCGATGATCAAGGGGGCGGCGCTGAACGGCTGGGTGGATGGGCCGCGGGTGATAATGGAAAGCCTGATGGCCTTCAAGCGGGCGGGCTGCGACGGGATACTCACCTATTTCGCGCCCGAGGCGGCGGCGCTGTTGCGCGGCTGACCGGCTTGGCGAAAGGGCGCCGGTCTGGTGCTGGGCGGGTGACAGGGCAAAGAAAAGACGCTAGGCTTGGTAGCAATCGGGGCAAGAGACCCCATGATGAGGCATATTGAGGGCGGCAACATGACCAATTTTTCTTCGCGGCGGGGCGTTCTGTTCGGGCTGGGCGCGACCGGCCTGCTGGCGGCCTGCGGCAATGGCGTGGGCGGCAACGGCGCGGCGCAGATCGACGCGCGGGTGGATGCGACGCAGACCTATCTGTTCGGTCGCTACCCCGGCACGCGCGATCTGGCGAGCCGCGCTTCGGGCGTGCTTTACATGCCGCTGATTACCGAGGCGGGGCTGATCTATGGCGGGTCGTATGGCCGGGGTGCCTTGCGGATTCAGGGTGCTACGGTGGATTACTATTCGGCCGCCAAGGCCAGCTTCGGGTTGCAGATCGGGGCGCAGCAATATGCCCATGCGCTGTTCTTCATGACCCAGCCGGCGCTGGAGGATTTCCGCCGGTCGCGGGGCTGGGCGGCGGCGGCTGATTTGCGCTATGCGACGCCGGATGAGGGGTCGACCATCGGCAAGGCCACCACGGAGATCGACCCGGTCATTGCCCTGGTCTTTGGCCAGCAGGGGCTGATCGCCGGGGCGACGCTGGCGGGCGTGAAATATACAAGGATCATTCCCTGACGGCGAGCGTCCCGACTCGGGACGCCGGGCCTGACGCAATGAAATCAGGGGCTTGACTGGCCGAATTTACTTTTCGTTCAGACATCCCTGCGCCTTCGGGCAGCGCCAGCGGGCCAGACTTGCGGTGAACATCGCCAATTCGTCCCGGATCGCATGGCCGTGCGACACATCGAAGAAGGCGGTCTTGCCGTTGCCCGGATCTGCGTCATAGGCGATCGCAGCGTGACAGGGGCCGGACCATTCGATATCGCAGGTCAGGGCCGAGAGAATGCGACCATCCGCAGCCGTATGGAGCGTGGAGGTGAGATAGGTTCCGTCAAACACCAGACTGTCCTGCCCTGCCTTCGCGGACGCAGAATCGACCACCCGGCCGTCTTCGATCCGGGCGCCAGTCTCATGCAGCACGATTTGCAGATAGTCCTCGGTCTCGACCGGGCGGCGCGAAAGGGCGAAGCCAAGCGCTTCAAGGCATGGGTCCGTGGCATAGACAGGGCCGCGCACGCACAAGGAAAACGACAGCATGGCGGGCGTGTCACCCTGTTCTTCCTGACTGAACGGGGCGTAGCCGATCGGGATGGCGTAGGTCTCACCGGCAAAGACGACCTGGCGAAACGGCTCGGGCGGGAAAAGCCAGCCCCAAAGCGGCACTGCGGCGACCAGCCCCCCCACCACCACGGCGGTTTCCGCAATGCACCGCGACAGGCCCAGACGTCGCGTCAGAACATGCCGGACCAGCAGGACCAATGCGGCAAGGACTGCAAAGGCCCCAAGCAAAAGCCGCAGCGTTGCCAGTTCGGCATAGGGCGAATTGGGATAATAGGACGAGCCCACGGCAACGTTCAGTGCGGAGAACGCCCAGAACCCGCTGAAAACTGTCGCAAGAAAGCCAGGGATCGCACGCAGCATCATTGACCTTCCGGCCCCCGGTTCAAAGGTTGGCACAAATCCGGTCCATTTCCAGACAGGCAAACCCTACCCGACGCAACGTCATTTCGGGTCCGTCAGCCGCCGGATCAGGCTGGAGGTGTCATTCCGCCCGCCGCCCATCAGCTGCACATCCTTGTAGAACTGGTC
>JBATAV010000166.1:0-21689 GCA_049662025.1 Paracoccaceae bacterium
GTCCAGCGGCCCCTTGCGAAAGCCTGCCCTTGCCCGGCTCGCCGCCCCCATCGCCTCGCCCCGCGCGCGGGTTTCGGTCAGCCTGGCATAGATGCGCGGCGTCAGGGCATGGCTGTCGATCCTGTCAAGGTAGGCCTCGGTCAGTTCGACCGGGTTGATCCGGCCGCGCTGGATCTCTCGCCCCAGATCGGCTGCCGTCATGTGGAACCAGGTGCCGCTCATTCTACGCCCCCAACAGACCTGAAGCGAAGGTAGCGGCAGCTTGCGCCATGGACAATGGCTGGCCGCGGACTTACCTCTGAGGCCATGAAGATGGATGCCGATATCCTGATTGCAGGTGGCGGGCTGAATGGTCCGGCGCTGGCGCTGGCGCTGGCCCAAGGCGGCCTGCGGGTGACAGTGATCGACGCGCGGCCCGCCCCTGCGCGGGCCGAAGCGGGGTTCGACGGGCGTGCCTATGCGCTGGCGATTGCCTCGAAGCGATTGCTGCAAGTGATCGGTATCTGGCCCGCGGTCGAGGGCAAGAGCCAGCCGATCCTGAAGATCAAGGCCAGCGATGGCCACGCCGGGCAAGGGGCCGCGCCCTTCTTCCTGGCTTTCGATTCGGCGGAAATCGAGGAAGGCCCGATGGGCTTCATGCTGGAGGACCGCTTTTTATACGCGGCTTTCCTCGACGCGATGCGGGCAGAGCCGAAAATCACGCTGCTGTCGGGCGAAACTGTTCTGGCACAAGAGGTTACTGCCGAGGGCGTGACGGTCGCCCTGGCCTCTGGACGCGGCGTTGCGGGGCGGCTTCTGATCGGCTGCGACGGGCGCGGGTCGGGGGTGGCGGCGCGGGCCGGGATCAGGCGGCAAGGCTGGGGCTATGGCCAGACCGCGCTTGTCACGGCCATTCATCACGAGAAGGATCACGAAGGCACTGCGCATCAGTTCTTCATGCCTGCAGGGCCGCTGGCCATTCTGCCCCTGCCCGGCGGGCACCACTCCTCGATCGTGTGGAGCGAGACGGACGCGGCGGCAGAGGCAATTCAGGCGCTGGACGATGCGGGCTATCTGGCCGCCCTGCGCCCGCGCTTCGGCAATTTCCTTGGCGAGATCGCACTGGCAGGCGCGCGGTTCACCTACCCCCTGTCGCTGTCGTTGGCCGAACGGTTCATTGCCCCGCGCGTGGCGCTGGCGGGTGACGCGGCGCATGGGGTGCATCCCATCGCCGGGCAGGGTCTGAATCTGGGCCTGCGCGACGTGGGCGCTCTGGCCGAAGTGCTTATCACTTCCGCGCGTCGGGGCGAAGACATCGGCAGCGCCGTGGTGCTGGAAGAGTATCAGCGCTGGCGGCGGTTCGATTCCACCGCGCTGGCCTTGGGCATGGATGCGGTCAACCGGCTCTTTTCCAACGACAACCCGGTCTTGCGGCTGGGCCGCGACCTGGGCCTTGGGCTGGTCAATTCCCTGCCAGGCCTTCGCCGCCGGTTTATCCGACAGGCAGCGGGCTTGCAGGGCGATCTGCCGCGCCTTCTGGCGGGCAAGCCGATCTGAGGCCCGCCTATTCCAATGCGCGGGCTTCGGCCACCAGCATCACGGGAATGCCGTCGCGGATCGGAAAGGCCAGATTCGCCGCTTTGGATACCAGCTCTTTCCGGGCGGCATCATAGGTCAAGACGGCATTGGTGACGGGGCAGACCAGCGCCTCAAGCATGCGCCGGTCGGGCACCACGGGGTCGGTCATTGCAGCACCTCATCAGTTCCCCCGCCACCGAGCAGGGCAAATTCGATCAGCGTCACCAGCGTTTCGCGCCGGGTCACAAGGGTTGGCGCCTCAAGCAGGGCCTGCTTGTCTTCCGGCGAGAAGGGAGACAACATCGACAGAGAGTTGATCAGCAGTTCTTCCTCGGCCTCTTTCAGGCCCTCCCAGTCGGTCGACAGGTTCTGGGCCGCAAAGAACCGGGCCAGCAGCGCCAGAAAGGCCGGGCGATCAAAGCCGGGATCGTTTTCCGACAGGCCAAGGTCGCGCGCGAAGGGTGCCCAATCCACCCTGCAGCGACGGTAAGGCGTGAAACCCTGCACCTCATCGCGGATCCGAAACCGGCTGACGCCGGAAAGGGTGATCATGTAGCGCCTGTCCTCGGTCTCGGAAAACGCAGTCAGCCGCCCGGCGCAGCCAATGGCCTGCAGGCCTTTCTCGCCGCCGGGGGTTTCGCGCGGCTGCACCATGCCGATCAGACGGGTGGACGACTTCAGGCAATCCTCGATCATCGCCAGATAGCGCGGCTCGAAGACATGCAGCGGCAGCCGCGCGCGCGGAAGCAGAAGCGCGCCCGCAAGCGGGAATATGGCAATCGTCTCGGGAAGGTCGGCAGGCCTTATCATAAGGGATATGGTAGCCCGCCACGGCGTTCAGGCAAAGATCATAGACGACAGGCGGCGGCGGCCCTTGAGGACGATCGGATCCTGCGGCTTCAGCGCGTCGAAGATGGTCATCAGCTGGGTCTTGGCGGCGGCCTCGTTCCATTCCCGGTCGCGCCGGAACAGTTCCAGAAGCTGATCGACGGCCTCATCGACCTTGCCAGCGGCATTCAGCGCCACTGCCAGATCGAAACGGGCCTGATGGTTGGCCGGATCGGCCTCTACTGCAACGCGCAGATCGGCCTCGGGACCCGCATTTTCAGCCTGTCGCGCCAGTTCGAGCTGTGCGCGGGCGGCCTCCACCTCTTGCGCCTTCGCAATGGCGGCGGGGGCGGCGGTCAGGAATGCCTCGGCCTGATCCAGATTGCCAGCGGCAAGATGGGCGCGAGCCAGACCGCCATAGGCGACGGCATTCTCGGGCTCTTCGCCAAGGATGGCGGCAAAGGTTTCCGTTGCGTCTGCGAGCGCGCCCTGTTCCAGCATTTCCTCGGCGGCGGCCAGCGCATCAGCCAGCCCGCCGTCGCCGGCAAGCCCGGTCAGCTTGTCGATGAATGCTTTGATTTCGGATCCGGGCAGCGCGCCCTGAAAGCCATCGACCGGCTTGCCCTGCCAGAAGGCAAAGACTGTCGGGATCGACTGGATGCGCATCTGCGTGGCGATTCCCTGATTCTTGTCGACGTCGATCTTGATCAGCTTCACCTTGCCCTTGGCGGCGGTGACAGCAGCCTCCAGTGCGGGGCCAAGCGTCTTGCACGGCCCGCACCATGTGGCCCAGAAATCGACGATCACCGGAACCTCGCGCGAGGCTTCGATGACATCGGCCATGAAGCTGGCTTCCGTGCCGTCCTTGATCAGATCGCCTGCCGCTGGGACTGCGGTTTTTTCGCCAAGACCAAGCATGTCGTCCTCTCGTTCGGGTTTCGCCGTCTATATGCGCTTTCGAAGACAAAACGCCAAGGGGGGCGGTCAGGCCAATTCGGCGCAGGTCGCGTGACTGGGGCAGGTGATCATGTGGTCGTTGACCATGCCGACCGCCTGCATGAAGGCATAGGTGATGGTCGGGCCGCAAAAGGTGAACCCGTGCTTTTTCAGCGCCTTCGACATGGCAAGGCTTGCCGGGGTTTCCGTGGGCACCTGCGTCATCAAGGCAAAACCGCTCTGTACCGGGCTGCCGCCGACAAAAGACCACAGGAACGGCGAAAAGCCCTGCCCTGCCTCGATCCTCAGGAAGGCCTGGGCATTGCGGATGGTGCCTTCGATCTTGCCACGGTGGCGGACGATGCCGGGGTCTGCCAGCAGGCGGGCCACCTCGTCCTCGCCCCAGGTGGCGATCTCGGTCGGGTGAAAGCCGCGAAAGGCGGTGCGAAAATTTTCACGTTTGCGCAGGATGGTGATCCATGACAGCCCGGCCTGAAAGCCATCGAGGATCAGCTTTTCCCATAGCGCACGCGGGTCACGCTCGGGGCGGCCCCAGTCGGTGTCGTGATAGGCGACGTAAAGCGGGTCGTCGCCGCACCAGCTACAACGGGTCATCCTGGGCCTTTCGCTAAATAGGGCAAGTTCAACTGAAATGCCGAAGGTTCAGCAGGGTTTTACCTTTGCCTGCGCAAGATGTCATCCTATAGGCGGCAGGCGCAGCGGGGGGCGCGATGAGTTTCATGAATGGGCCGAAACGGCCAAGGTTCGATCTGGAAGCCGACCAGGCCACGCCGTTGGCCGTGGCCGCCTCGTCGGCGGACCGCGAGACGCTGGCGATGGTCTCGGCGGCGCTGGCGCTGCGGCGGATGCGGCTGGCGTTTCAACCTGCGGTCTATGCGGCCGATCCGGCGATCATCGGCTTTTACGAAGGCTATATTCGCTTGCTTGATCCACAGGACCGGGTGATTCCCGCCCGCTACTTCATGGAGGTGGCGGAAACCCAGGAACTCGGCCGCGAAATTGACGTCGCCGCCCTGCAGCTGGGCCTTCTGACCTTGCAAAAGAACCCCGGCGTGCGGATTGCGGTGAACATGTCCGCCCGCTCGATCGGCTACAAGAAATGGACGCAGACCCTGCGGCAGGCGCTGAAAACACATCCCGGACTTGGGCGCAGCCTGATTCTTGAAATCAGTGAGGCTTCGGCGATGCAGATGCCCGATGTGCTGATTCCCTTCATGAAGGAGTTGCGGGCCGAACGCATCGCCTTCACGCTGGATGATTTCGGGGCGGGCGCCACCTCTCTGCGGCTGTTGAGCGAGTTTCGCTTCGACATCGCCAAGTTGGACGGGATGTTTATCCGGGGAATCGAAAAATCGGAAAGGAACCAGCCCATCGTCAAGGCCGCCATCGCCATGGCCAAGGAATTCAACATGTTCCTTGTGGCCGAAGCGGTGGAAACGGTGGCCGAAGCAAACTGGTTGCGCGACCATGGCGTGGGCTGTCTGCAAGGCTACCTGTTTGGCGCTCCCGAAGTGACGCCCGATTTCAGCCGCTTCCGCAAGGGCCGACAAGAGGTCTAGGTAGTTCCTCCGCGCATGATGCCGCAGTGCCGCGTAACTTTCTTGCGGTTGTGATGCGAAAGCCCTAATCCCGGAGAGCAGGCGCGATATGCGCGAGTATACCGGAAGAGGGGAACACATGACCAACGTCGTAATCGTGTCGGCGGGCCGTACCGCCGTGGGCAGCTTCAACGGCGCTTTCGCCAATACCCCGGCGCATGACCTTGGCGCTGCGGTGATCGAAGGCGTGGTCGCGCGCGCCGGCATCGACAAGGCCGAAATCGAGGAAACCATTCTGGGCCAGGTGCTGACCGCCGGTCAGGGCCAGAACCCCGCGCGTCAGGCCGCGATCAAGGCCGGTCTGGCGAAGGAGGCCAGCGCCTGGTCGCTGAACCAGGTTTGCGGCTCTGGCCTGCGGGCGGTCGCGCTGGGCGCGCAGCATGTGCAGCTGGGTGACGCGCGGATCGTGCTCGCGGGCGGTCAGGAAAGCATGAGCCTGTCGCCTCATGTCGCGCATCTGCGCGCCGGGCAGAAGATGGGCGATCTGAACTTCATCGACTCGATGATCAAGGACGGGCTCTGGGATGCCTTCAACGGCTATCACATGGGCCAGACAGCGGAAAACGTCGCCAACCAGTGGCAGATTTCGCGCGACATGCAGGACGCCTTCGCGCTTGCCAGCCAGAACAAGGCCGAGGCTGCGCAGAAGGCCGGCAAGTTTCGCGATGAGATCATCGCCTTCACCGTGAAAACCCGCAAAGGCGACACGGTGGTGGACGCCGACGAATACATCCGCCACGGCGCAACGCTGGAAAGCATGCAGAAACTGCGCCCGGCCTTCACCAAGGACGGCTCGGTCACCGCAGCCAACGCATCCGGCATCAACGACGGCGCGGCGGCGGTGCTGCTGATGTCAGACAAAGAGGCCGAAAAGCGCGGGTTGAAGGTACTGGCGCGCATTGCTTCTTACGCCACCGCCGGCGTTGACCCCGCCATCATGGGCGTCGGCCCGATCTTCGCCAGCCGCAAGGCGCTGGACAAGGCCGGCTGGAAGGTCGGCGATCTGGATCTGGTCGAGGCGAACGAGGCCTTTGCCGCCCAGGCCTGCGCGGTGAACAAGGACATGGGCTGGGATCCTGCGATCGTCAACGTGAACGGCGGCGCCATTGCCATCGGTCACCCGATCGGTGCTTCGGGCGCGCGCATCCTGAACACCCTGATCCATGAAATGGGCCGGTCAGGTGCGAAAAAGGGTCTGGCAACGCTGTGCATCGGTGGAGGCATGGGTGTGGCCATGTGTCTGGAACGTGCCTGAGGGTTTCGCGGCATTGCGGCATTTCGCCAAATAAGTGAATCCGGCGCGCAATAATCTTGCGCGCCGGATTTCGTTTGGGTAACAGGATTTCAACAGCATACTAAGGCATACCTGAGGAGGAGAAGAATCATGGCACGGGTTGCACTTGTCACCGGCGGGTCGCGCGGCATCGGCGCAGCGATATCGGTCGCGCTGAAGGCGGCGGGCTACAAGGTGGCGGCGAATTACGCCGGAAATGACGAAGCGGCCGCAGCCTTCACCAAGGAAACCGGCATCCCGGCCTACAAATGGTCGGTGGCCGACTATGATGCCTGCGCCGCAGGCATTGCCAAGGTCGAGGCGGATCTGGGCCCCATCGACGTGCTGGTGAACAATGCCGGCATCACCCGCGACGCGATGTTCCACAAGATGACTCCGGGCCAGTGGAAAGAGGTGATCGACACCAACCTGACGGGGCTGTTCAACATGACCCACCCCTTGTGGTCGGGTATGCGCGACCGCAAGTTCGGGCGCGTCGTCAACATCTCGTCGATCAATGGGCAAAAGGGGCAGGCGGGGCAGGTCAACTATTCGGCGGCGAAGTCGGGCGATCTGGGCTTTACCAAAGCCCTGGCGCAAGAGGGCGCGCGGGCGGGCATCACCGTGAACGCCATCTGTCCGGGCTATATCGGGACCGAGATGGTGAAGGCGATCGACGCGAAGGTGTTGGCCGAGAGGATCATCCCGCAGATCCCGGTGGGTCGCCTGGGAGAGCCCGAAGAGATCGCCCGCTGCGTGGTGTTCCTTGCGTCCGACGACGCGGGCTTCATCACCGGCTCGACGATTTCTGCGAATGGCGGGCAGTTCTTCGTTTGATTTCGTAGGATGGGCATTATTGCTCATCTTACGGGGGTCCGCCCTACGGCGGGCCCTTTTTCTTTTGCCGACCCTTGGATACACCGTCAGCCCAAGGGGGCACGATGACACGCAGCAAGGCCACGGCCATCGGCTTTACCGCGATCCTGATGTGGTCGCTGCTGGCGCTGTTCACCATCGGCTCGGCCCCTGTGCCGCCGTTCCTGCTGAACGCGCTGTGTTTCGGCATCGGCGGGCTGATAGGTCTGGTCTGGACCGCCCGAAAGGGGTTCTCGGTGCTAATGACCGTGTCCTGGAAGGTCTATGCCTTCGGCACGGCGGGCCTGTTCGGCTATCACTTCCTGTATTTTACTGCCTTTCGCATCGCTCCCACCGCCGAAACCGGCCTGATTGCCTATCTCTGGCCACTGTTCATCGTTCTGTTCTCGGGCCTTCTTCCCGGTGAGCGGCTGAGTGTCCGCCATGTCATCGGCGCGCTGGTGGCTTTTTCCGGTGCAGCGCTGATCGTTCTGGGGCGCGGCGACGGCGGAGATGCCTCGGCCCTTGGATTCACACTGGCTTTCGGCTGTGCGGTCACCTGGGCCGTCTATTCGGTGTTGTCGCGGCGATTGGGCAACGTGCCGACCGAAAGTGTCACCGTCTTCTGTCTGGCCACCGCCGGGCTTTCGGTCATCGCTCATCTGGCGCTGGAACGGACGCAGTGGCCGCTGGACGCGATAGGCTGGCTTTCGGTTTTGGTTCTAGGCCTCGGCCCGGTGGGCGCGGCCTTCTTCACCTGGGATCTGGGCATGAAGAAAGGCGACATCCAATTGCTGGGTGTCGCCTCCTATGCGGCGCCGCTGTTGTCGACGCTGGCGCTGGTCGCAGCCGGAGTCACTCCCCCGTCTTACACCATTCTATTGGCGGCAGCGCTAATTGCCGGAGGCGCAGGCCTGACGGCGCGCGGCTGAAGACGGCTAGTGCGTCTGGCTGAGCTTGGCGATCTCTTCCTTGAGCTTGAGTTTCTGCTTCTTCCATTCGGCGATCTGAAGGTCGTCCGATCCGGGGCTGCGCTGGGCATCTTCGACCATGCTGGACAGTGCCTCGTGCTTCTTGCGGAGTTCCTGCAGATGCGAAGCAATCGTCATGTTCGTCCTCCTGTCTGTACCAACCACGCCTTCAGTGCATCACGGAAGACGAGTCGTGTCACCCTTAAACCGCACCCATGCGACAGCTTTTCCCTAAAGTCAGAGAAACAGCGGCAAAAGGTCGCCGAGGTCGCGCAAGACGGCGTTGGCGGCGGGTGTATAGCTTTCGCGGTCGCCGTCGTGGGCGGCACCGTCGTGAAGGACAAGGGGGGCCAACAGGCGAAAAGCAGCGTGGCCACCCTTGCGGGCCTGCAGAATCACCCGCAAAGCCGGGCGCCCCTGCCGGGCCGCAAGTGGCAGGGCGGCGGCAGAGCCGAGTCTCGGCGCCAGCGCCCCAAGCACCTCGGGCAAGCTGTCGGCGCCCGCGATCAGCGTCAGCCACCCACCCGGGGCAAGACGGCGCGCCGCCGCTTCGACCCAGAGGGTCAGCGGCAGGTCTGCCTGCATCGCCTTTGCCCGCGTCTGCAATGGCGAGGGCGTGCCGCCCGGCGGATACCATGGCGGGTTGGCGATCACATGATCGAAGTCGTGGCGCAGCTCTTTCGGCATCAGGGTCAGGTCACCCGTCACCACGTCCAGCAGCAAGCCGTTGCGTTCGGCATTGCGGCGGGCAAGGTCGGCGTATTCGGGCTGCAGCTCCAACCCGCTTTGCCGCAGCCCTGGCACCCGCGCCGCCAGGCACAGCGACGCTGCCCCTGCCCCACAGCCAAGATCCAGCACCGATTGCCCCGCCGTCGCCGGGCAGGCGGCGGCCAGCAGGACGGCATCGGTTGCAGCGCGGAAGCCGCGCGACGGTTGCAACAACCGCAGACGGCCGCAGAGGAACTTGTCGTCGGTCAGCTGATCGTCGGCGAAGGTTGCAAACGCACCGCTCACTGGCTTGGCTCCACCCCGTTGTCCCGGCAGATCGCGCGCGCCAGGAACAGATCGCGGTCCGCCACCATCAGCCGCTGCGGCAGAAAGCCCAAGCTGCCGTCAAGGACGCTCATGTGGACGTCTATGGCGAAGGCGGTTATACCCTCTCCGTCAAGAAGAGCTGTAGCGAAGGCGATCACCGTCGGGTCTGTCGTGCGCAGAAGTTCCTTCATGCGAGTGAGTTAGCCGCGCCAGCCCCCAAGGGCAAGGCCGGGGCGCAAAGGGGTGGGGATGGACGGAGTGCCGGAAAAGCCGAAAGAGGGGCCGCAGGACAGGCTTGTCCTTTGGCTGGCCGATGACATGGCGGCGGTCAACGCGCTGATCCGCGACCGGATGGCATCCGAACACGCGCCGCGCATTCCGCAAGTGACCGCCCATCTGATCGAGGCCGGCGGCAAGCGGCTGCGCCCGATGCTGACGCTGGCCGCCGCGCGGCTGTGCGGCTATGGCGGCAGCGACCATCAGAAACTGGCGGCGACAGTGGAATTCATCCACACCGCCACGCTGCTGCATGACGATGTGGTCGATGAGAGTCAGCGCCGCAGGGGCCGCCCGACCGCCAACCTGTTGTGGGACAACAAGTCTTCGGTTCTGGTCGGCGATTACCTTTTTTCCCGCAGCTTCCAGTTGATGGTCGAAACCGGCTCGCTTCGGGTTCTCGACATCCTGGCCAATGCCAGCGCCGTCATCGCCGAAGGTGAGGTTCTGCAACTGACCGCAGCACAGGATCTGGCCACCACAGAAGATACCTATCTGAAGGTGATCCGTGGCAAGACGGCCGCCCTTTTTTCTGCCGCGACCGAAGTGGGCGGCGTCATCGCCGGCGTGCCCGAGCGCCAGGTGCAGGCGCTGCACACCTATGGCGACGCGCTGGGTATCGCCTTTCAGATTGCCGATGACCTCTTGGACTACGACGGCTCGTCGACCACCATCGGCAAGAATACCGGCGACGATTTCCGAGAACGCAAGCTGACGCTGCCAGTGATCAAGGCGGTGGCCGGGGCCACTGCAGAAGAGCGCGCCTTCTGGGTGCGGGTGATCGAAAAGGGCGACCAGCGCGACGGCGATCTGGACCATGCGTTGGCGCTGATGGCACGGCATGGCGCGATGCAGGCAGCGCGCGACCAGGCACTGGGCTGGTCGGCACGCGCCCGCGCGGCGCTGGAGGCGCTGCCCGACCATCCCTTGCGCGATATTCTGGCCGATCTGGCCACCTATGTGGTGGCCCGGATCAGCTGAGCATCCGTCCCGCGGCCAGCCACCAGCCGGGCTGAGCTTCCGCCACGACGCGCATGGCGGCACTGGCGGCCAGCCCGTCAGCAAACAGACCGAAACAGGTCGCACCCGACCCCGACATCCGCGCCATCAGGCAGCCAGACTGCGCAGTCAGGGCGGCGCGAACCCTGGCGATCATCGGGGCAAGGGCGGTCGCGGCAAGCTCCAGATCGTTGCGCTGCATGGCAAGAAAGGCCGCCAGTTCGGCCACGCTTCGCAGCCGTGGCAAGGCCGGCATTGGAGGATTGTCGCGGCGGGTCAGCGCGCGGAAGACCTGCGCCGTCGGCACCGCTACGCCGGGATTGGCCAGCACCAGCCAGGCCTTGGGCAGTGCGATCGGCGAGAGCACTTCTCCCACTCCGGCCATCCGCACAGCGCGGCCAGACAGGCAGACCGGCACATCGGCGCCCAATGCCAGAACCTCGGCCGGCGGCGGAAGCGGGCGGCCCATCCGCGCCATCGCCCGCAAGACAGCCGCGGCATCGGCCGATCCGCCCCCGATCCCGGAAGCGACCGGCAGCACCTTTTCCAGCGCCACCGAAACACCGCCGCCCATGGCGCGGGCCGCGCGCAGACACAAGTTATCGTCCGAAACTGGCAGCGCGCCGGCCTGCGGGCCGGTAATCCGCAAGCCTTCTCCGGGCGCCACCGTCACGCGGTCGCCAACGTCGGCAAAGGCCACCAGACTGTCCAAGAGATGATGACCATCCGCCCGCTGCCCGGTCACATGCAGCGTCAGGTTCACCTTGGCCGGGGCAAATTCGGTCTCAGTTGCCATCGCCGGCAGGTACCAGGGGTACGGCCAGTTCCTCCTTCAGCACTGCCTCCAGCCCGAGGTCCAGCTTGCGGCGGATCCGGACGGCATCCTTTTCCTCGGGTCCGAAGGACAGCGCGCGGTGCCATTGGAATTCGGCTTCGCGCTTGCGGCCCACCATCCAGTAGACATCGCCAAGATGGTCTGTCACCACCGCGTCCACCGGCTCCAGCACCGAGGCCTTTTCCATCGGCGCCAGCGCCTCTTCATAGCGACCCAGCCGGAAATAGGCCCAGGCCAGGCTGTCGATGATGTAGCCCGCTTCCGGCTCGGCGCGCACGGCCTGCTGGATCATCTCCAGCGCCTCGTCCAGCTTCAGGCCGCGGTCGACCAGCGAATAGCCCAGATAGTTCAGCACCTGCGGCTGACCAGGTTTCAATTCCAGCGCACGACGAAAATCGACTTCGGCCTTGCCCCAGTCCCGCAGTTTTTCCTGACAGATGCCGCGGCTGAAAAACAGCGGCCAATGCGACCTTTCGACCTTGGGCACCAAGGCCAGCGCCGCGTCATAGGCGGCCACCGCTTCGGCGCAACGATCCTCGCGGCGCAGTATGTCGGCCAGAGAGCTTTGCACCACGACCAGATCGGGATGGCTGCGCGCCAGCGCCTGCATCACCTCGACGGCGGCTTCCTTCTTTCCGGCGGCATAAAGCGCTTCGGCACGGCCGATCTCGGCGCTGTAGAACACCGGGCTGTCCTTGGGGAACCGGGCGTAGGTTTCTACCGCCAGTTCATGCTGGTTCAGATCTTCCAGCGCCTGCGCAGTCAGCAGCAAGGCCTCGGCATTGGCAGGGTCCAGATAGTTGGCCACGCGGCTGTGCAGCAGCACATAGGTCGGGTCGGATTCGCCTTGAAGAAGCGTGCCGATGGTAAAGAAAGCCTCGGCGATTCCGACCTTTGCGTTCGGGATCAAGTCGAAGGCAAGGGGTTCGCCCGCCTTCAGCCGGGTGCGCAGGACGTCCAGCGTCGGTTCAGCCTCGGTTCCGAACGTCTTGTCCAACAATTCCAGGGCATCGGGGTTGCGTTCCAGTTGCGACAGGATCTGCACATAGGCGATGACACCGCGCCGGTTCAGGTTGATCGGCCCGGCGGCCTTGCCTGAAAGGATCGCCTCGGCGCCTTCGAAATCGCCCGCGACGGCCAGGGCCATCGCCTTATGGTACAGGCCCACCGCCTCCATCCCGCGCGTTTCGCTGACGGCGTCGAAATCCTTGATCGCCTCGGCCATCTTGCCGTCACCAACCTTGGCCCAGGCAAGGACAAGGTCGTCCAATATCGGGCCGACCTTGCGGCCATCGGCGGCGGCCTTGATCAGCGCGGGATAGTCTTCGGCAAAGGCCTCGGCGGCGTCGAAGGCCAAGGCGGCCAGCTGGTTGTCCTTTGCCTTGTCGCCCAAGGCGGTCGCCAGCGTCGCGGCCTTGCCAAAGTCGCCCAGCGCCAGTTGCGCATACAACTCCCCTTCGATCAGGGCCTGATTGGCCGGATCGGTGACAAGGGCGCGCTCATACCAGGCGGCAGCGGCGCGGAAATCGCTGCTGGCTTCGGCCACCCGCGCCGCAAGGTAAGACCCGGCATCGGCGGGCCCATCATAAACCACCACGTCGGCGGTCACCTCGGGATCGGCAGCCGTCTCTGCCAGGGCCCAGCGCGGCAGACCCCCCGTCAGGGTCAGCACCAGCGCCAGTGCCGTGAGGCTGGAGTATCGGGTCAGCAGCATGGCAGGCCTTTCCTTCGGATGTGCCCCATAGCTACCCCCGCCGCGACCGGCTGGCAATGCAGAGGCGCCGCCCTCGGCCGCGCCTCGCGGAATTGTCAGCAGCCGCCCGGCATGGCTTACATGTTGGGATAATTCGGCCCGCCGCCGCCCATCGGCGTGGTCCAGGTGATGTTCTGCGACGGGTCCTTGATGTCGCAGGTCTTGCAATGGACGCAGTTCTGGAAATTGATGCGGAACGTCGCGTCGTTCCCCTCGCCCAGCACCTCATACACGCCCGCCGGGCAATAACGCTGCGCCGGTTCGTCGTATTGCGGCAGGTTCACCCTGATCGGGATCGAGGGGTCCGTCAGCTTCAGATGCGCGGGCTGGTTTTCGTCGTGGTTGGTGAAGGAAAAAGCCACGTTGGTCAGCCGGTCGAACGACAGTTTTCCATCAGGGCGGGGATAGTCGAGCTTCTTGAAATCCTTCGCCTTTCCAGTGGCCGCCGCATCGGTCTTGCCATGCTTCAGCGTGCCGAAAATGGTCAGGCCCACGGTGTTCAGCCACATGTCGACACCGCCGCCCATCAGACTGGCCACCAGCCCGTATTTCGACCACAAGGGCTTGACGTTGCGAACCTTTTTCAGATCTTTGCCAATCACGCCACCGCGCACCTCGGCCTCATAATCGGCCAGCTCATCCCCCTGACGGCCCGCCACAATCGCGGCATGCGCCGCCTCAGCTGCAGCCTTGCCTGACAGCATGGCATTGTGGTTGCCCTTGATGCGCGGCACGTTGACCATGCCCACCGAACAGCCCAGCAGCGCCACGCCCGGCGCCACCATCTTGGGCATCGACTGCCAGCCGCCTTCGCTGATCGCCCGCGCGCCATAGGCGACGCGCTTGCCGCCTTCCAGCAGCTCGGCCACCATCGGATGGTGTTTGAAGCGCTGGAATTCCATATAGGGGTACAGGTGCGGGTTCTTGTAGTTCAAATGAACCACAAAGCCGACATAAACCTGATTGTTCTCAAGATGATAGATGAACGATCCGCCACCCGCGTTCTTGCCCAGCGGCCAGCCCATCGTATGGGTCACGGTGCCCTCGCGGTGTTTGGCGGGGTCGATCTCCCAGATTTCCTTCATGCCAAGGCCGAATTTCTGCGGTTCCTCGCCCTTGGACAGGTCGTATTTGGCGATCACCTCTTTCGACAGGCTGCCGCGCACGCCTTCGGACAGGAAAACATACTTGCCGCGCAATTCCATCCCCGGCTCATAGGAAGGCCCCGGCTCTCCGGTCGCCGGATCAAGGCCAAACTCACCCGCCACCACGCCCGCCACGCGAGATCCGTCATAGACCATCTCGCTGCACGACATGCCGGCGAAGATTTCCACGCCCAAGCCTTCGGCCACGCCCGCCATCCAGCGGCAGACATTGGCCATAGAGACGATGTAATTGCCGTGATTGTTCATCAGCGGCGGCATTGGCCAGTTCGGGATGCGGACCTGGCCGCCCGCACCCAGCATGTAGAAATTGTCCGATTTCACCGGCACTTTGACCGGCGAGTCCATCTGACGCCAGTCGGGCAGCAGCGCATCCAGCCCCGAAGGGTCCAGCACCGCACCCGACAGGATATGCGCGCCGACCTCGGAGCCTTTTTCCAGCAGCACGACTGATCGTTCCGGGTCCAGCTGCTTCAACCGGATCGCCGCCGACAGGCCCGCAGGGCCCGCGCCCACGATCACGACGTCATAGTCCATGCTCTCGCGCTGGATCTGGCTCATGGCTGTTCCCCGTCTTTCCGGCTGGTTCCCCTTGGCCATCGCTGATTGCCCCATGGGCAGGCCAAGGTCAACCATGACGCAACATCACATCGCTGCATCGCAGCGTCTGTGAAATATTCTTAGTCACAGGCGACACCCCGCCGACCGCCCCCGGCATTCCTGCTTGCATTTCTTGCGGCCATGCGCTGTCTTGGGCCGGAACGTGCGTGAAGTCATGGTCCGGGTCGCCCCCGAACCGTGGCTTCTCTTTTTGACTGGTGAGCGAATGGAAAAGATTCCGATGACGCGGCGCGGCTATGATGCGCTGGACGAAGAGCTGCGGCTGTTGAAGTCCGAGGCACGCCCCGCCGTGATCCGCGACATTGCCGAGGCACGCGCCCATGGCGACCTTTCGGAGAACGCCGAATACCATGCCGCGCGCGAAAAGCAGGGCTTCATCGAAGGCCGCATCAAGGAACTTGAGGGCGTGTTGTCGCTGGCCGAGGTGATCGACCCGACCAAGTTCTCGGGCAGCGTCAAGTTCGGTGCCACGGTGCAATTGGTCGATGAAGACAGCGACGAAAAGAAAACCTATCAGATCGTCGGCGAGGTCGAGGCGAATATCGAAGCGGGCCTTCTGAACATCCGTTCGCCGCTGGCCCGTGCATTGATCGGCAAGGATGAAGGCGACAGCGTCGATGTCGTCACCCCCGGCGGCACGCGCAGCTACGAAGTGCTGTCGGTGCGCTACCTCTGATCATGGCCGAAGCCCCCGGACCATTGCCTGACCTTGGACTTGCGGCCGAAGCCGAGCGCGGTCGGTCGGCCCGTGCGACCGAGGTCGTCGCGGGCCTTCTGTCAGTGGTCTGGGTGATTGCGGTTCTCAGCTACATCCTGACCTCGCCACCCGGCAACGACGTGCAGACGCTGGGTCTGGTGATGACGCTGCTGATCGTCTTTCTGCCACTGGCGCTGATCTGGGTGGCGGTCGTTACCCTGCGGTCCGTCCACGACCTGCGCGCCGAGGCGCAGCGGCTGCAGGCGGCGGTGGATGCGATGCGCGCGTCCTATGTGCAGTCGGCGCAGCAGGTGCAGGCCGCGGCGATCAAACCCTCGGTCGAACGCAAGCTCGATGAAATCGCCGCCGTCACCAAACAGGCGGAATCGGTGCTGGCCACTTTCTCCTCGCGCCGCGACACCGCGCTGACGGTGCCCTCAGCCGACCGAAAGGCGGCGCTGGCGGTGCCGCGTCCAGACCCCGAGGCCGAGCAGCCCGGCCTGGCCCTTGGCACGCCCGCCGAGGATATGCGCCCGCCGCTGTCGGTGGGCGACTTCATCCGCGCGCTGCAGTTTCCCGAAACCCCCGAGGACAAGGAAGGTTTCCGCGCGTTGCGGCTGGCGCTGGAGGATCGGACGGTGGCCAAGCTGATCCGGGCAGCGCAGGATGTGCTGACCCTGCTGAGCCAGGAGGGCATCTACATGGATGACCTGAAGCCCGAGATGGCGCGGTCCGATCTGTGGCGGCGGTTTGCGGGCGGCGAGCGGGGGCGGGCGATTGCGGCGCTGGGGGGGATCCGGGATCGGTCGAGCCTGGCGCTGACGGCGTCGCGGATGCGTGAGGATACGGTGTTTCGGGATGCGGCGCATCATTTCCTGCGGACCTTCGACAAGACCTTTGCGATCTTCGAATCCAATGCCACGGATGCAGAGCTGGCCGATCTGGCCGATACAAGGACAGCGCGGGCCTTCATGCTGTTTGGCCGGGTCGCGGGCGTGTTTGATTAGTGTCCCGACTCGGGACGCTGGGCGGACGCAAAGGATTTCAAGGGGTTGGAAATTCCATTCAGGAATTCTTAACCATTGTGCCGCCTTCGCCCAGGGGCCGCACCATTGTCGTGGCCGCGGCAAAGCCGAACAGGTGCCGCAGCGGGCCCAGCCGTTCGGTGCGCGTCGCCATGAAGCCCTGGCGTTCGTACAAGGCCCGTGCGCGCCAGTTGGTGTCGATCACCTCCAGCCGGATCGAGGCATAGCCGCGCGCCAAACCTTCGTCGCACAGCGCCGAGACCAGCGCCGAACCGATGCCCTGGCCGCGCGCCTCTCGTGTCACCGCGATGCCGTCGACCAGAAAGCGGTGGTTGTCGACCTCGTGCGACAGGGTCCAGAGCGCAAGGGTGCGCCAGAGCGTGCCGATGAGGCCATAGACCGCGCGCATTTCATCAAAGGAGCCGCCGACAAAGCTGCCCTCGGGTGTCTTGAACCCGGCAATGCCCAGAAGCGTGCCGTCGCTGGTGGCGGCGGTATAGCAATGATCGGCACGAATCACCTGTTGCAGAAACGCCAGCGCCTTGACCTCGGGGCCAAGAACGGTGCCCAGCTTGCCGCCGAACGCCTCCCAATAGAGGCGGGCGGCCGCGGGGCGCAGCGCGTCGGGCAGGCCATGGCGCAGCATCACCATGTCAGCGCCCTTGCCAAGAGGGCGGGGTCGTTGGCGCCCAGGATCCAGCCCTCTTCGCCCGCCTGATCGGGTACCGCCAACAGGGGCGCCATTTGGTCGGCCTGCGCCAGATGCCACAGCGCTTGCGACAGAACCCGAACCTGCGCCTGATCGCGGGTCAGGCCATGACGGTTCGCCACAACCGCCACCGGGCCGGCCAGAAGCGAGGGGTACACCTCGGCCAGCACTACAGGCGCCGCTTCGGTGGCATCGAACGGCCAGACGGAAACGCCGGGGCGTTGGCAAAGCCGGTAGATCATCGGCAGGCCGAGCAGGGATTGAGAGCCGACCGAGCCGGGGTTGAACAACATCCACGGGCTTTTGGCGCCGGGTGCGGCGGATTCGGCGGCGCGATGTTCGGCAAGGCCCAGCGCGGCGTAGTCGATACCTTGCTTGAGGGCTGGCAGGTCGGGCCAGTGCTGGCCGCTGGGGTGGCTCCAGAATGGGCCGGGGCCTTGGGGGAAAGACCGATTGATTCGGCTGGCCACGGCAAAGCGGTTGTTGGTGTTGTCGGGCGCGTCTTCGACTGCCCCGGCCAGCCAGCGCCAGACGGCGCGCGGGTCGGGCGTGCCGGTCAGCCGGGCGGCAAGGCCGGTGGGATAGGCGAAGGCAAAGTCGAAGCCGATCAGCAGGCGTTGCCCGGCAGCGCGGGCGGTGTCGATCAGCGCGCCGATCTGGTCTTCGGCGGTGGCGCGGGTGCGGTGATGCCATTCGGCGCCGCCTTCGCCATCATGGCAGCCCAGCCAGACCGCATTGGCGCGGTTCGACAGGCTGGTGGGCAGGTTCGCCGCCGACCAGTCTGCCACGATGACGCGGTCAAACGGCAAGACCCACCTCGGCCAAAATGAAGCTGGCGATGGCGGCGGTATCGTTCAGGTCCAGCACCGGCACCGGCAAGGGGGCGGGAAAGGATTCAGGGGCGGCATCGGTGGCGACGGCGCGCACCAGCGGGTCGCCGGGCTGGATCAGCGCCTGTCCGGTATCGGCCCGCCACACCTCGACCTTGGGATGGGCATCGCGTTTGTAGCCTTCGACCAGCACCAGATCGACGGGGGCAAGGCGCGACAGGATGGTGGGCAGGTCCGGCTCTGGCCCGCGATGTTCGGACATCAGGGCAAAGCGGTTTGCTGAGGCGAGGATCACTTCATGCGCCCCGGCGGCGCGATGGCGGAAGGTGTCTTTTCCGGGCAGGTCCAGATCGACGTCGTGGTGAACGTGTTTGACGGTGGAAACCGTCAGGCCGCGCTGGGTGATGTTGGTGACAAGGCGTTCCATCAGGCCGGTCTTGCCCGAATTTTTCCAGCCGATGATGCCGTAGATCTTCATGCGCGGCGCTCCAGCAGAGAGGCGGCGGCGGCAAGATCGGCGGCGGTGTTGAGGTTGGTGAAGGCGCCGTCATCGGGAAAATCGGCAAAGGCGGCATGGCTGGCGGCGGCGAAATCCATCACCTTGGGTTTGACGCCCGAGGCGAGGAAAGCCGCCAGGGCAGGGGCCAGCGTGACCGGCCAGAGCCCGCAGACCGGATGCACCCTGCCTGCGGCGCGGGCCAGCGCCGGATGGGCAAGTTCGTCAGAGGCCAGGATCAGCCGGGGGGTCAGATCGCCGGGCAGGAAGGGCGCATCGACCGGAGCCGAGATGAGGGCATCGGCCCCCTGCCCCGCCGCCCATTGCAGCCCGGCCAGAAGGCCCGACAGCGGGCCCGTCGGGTGATCGTCCGGCAGGACGGGCAGGCCGAAGCGGGCAAAGCGGGTCGGATCGCCATTGGCCGACAGGGCCAGCCGTTCGACCTGTGGCGACAGCCGGGCGATGGCATGCGACAGCAGCGGTTTGCCGGCCAGCGGCAGCAGGGCCTTGTCGGCGCCCTGACCATCGGTGCCGCCCATGCGACGCCCCATGCCGCCCGCCAGAATGATGCCGAAGATGTGCAAGCCGTTTCCCCTTTTGCCTAGGGGTAGGCGGGCGGGCGGGCGAGGTAAAGACCTCAGTTCACCTGATGGCCCTGCTTGTCGACCATGACGACATTGTGCTGGCCAATGTTGTCGTTCGCCTCGGTCACGATACGGGTGGTGACACCGGGCAATTCGCCGAACGCCTCGCCCAGCTTGATCGGGAAGAAGGTGCGGGGAAGGGATTCGAAGCCCGGCACGCCGCGCAGGATGGCATCGACCGAGGTGGCGCAGAGCGCCTTGGGGACCGCGCCGTAGGCCTGCATGCGGCGCAGGATGATTTCGGCGGTTTCGGGTGGCACGATCAGCGTGCGCTCGATCACATGGAACTTTTCGGTGGCGGTGTCGCGGGCGTGATAGTCGAGGTAGAAGGCGACGATCGCGTCGGTCATGCCGAAGTGGACGTCATGCTGGATCGGGGCATCGGGGTGGTAGAAGGTGCCGGCCGGGTCGAACAGCACCCTCTGCGAGGCATTGACCAGAAGGCCGGAATGCGCGCCCGAGCCGTTGCGGTCGTTCACCACGGTGTAGAGCGTGACATAGGTCGGCGGCCCGGCGACATAGCGGGCGGCATCGACCACCGGCTGCGGCGCAAAGGTCTGGTCCGCCCCGCAGGCGGCCAGCCCCAGAAAGGCCACAAGGCCAAGGATCACGCGCATCATGGCAAAAGGCCGGTCAGGCGTCAGCCAGGGCCATGAAGACCAAGATCAGGAAGATGATGAAGACGGCCCAGCTGACCAAGCGGACAAAGCCATGAAAGGTCTTTTCCTGCGTCCGGATGTCCATCGAGCCATGCTGGTGGTCGGCGTGAGATTTGTCGGCCATCGGTAATCGCATCCCGTTTTTCTGTTCGCTTCGCCCTGCGATACCCGATTCATCCGGCACTGTCACGGGGTGTCGGGCAGCGGGTCAAACCGAGGCATCGCCGGATTCGCCACCGCTCCACCCCGGATTAAGCGAAAAGCCGATCCGGCGGGGCGGGTCTTCGGACCCGACCCGCGGCACCGCGCGCAGGATCACCGACAGCTGGCTGACGTGCTGCACCAGCTGGGTCTTCACCCCGTCTTCGTCACGGCCATAAAAGGTGATGATGTCGGGATCATAGTATCCCAACCCTTCGATCTGCAGCACCCCCGCGTCGCCGCCGGCAAAGCCCATGGCGATTTCCTGGCTGGCATCGAGCTGGCTTTCAAAATTGCGGATGTACAGAACCAGCCGGTCATAGGCCCATTCGGCGGGGCTTTTGGGCTTGTCCACCGCCTTGGCGCTGCGCTTTGGCCGCGCCACTTTCGTATCGGTCATCCGCCCACCCTTTCCCACAGATATGCGCCCGCCTCGGACAAGGAACGGGAAACCTGGCCGCGCCGCAACAGACAGTTCAGATGCGCCACCGCCTCGACCAGCGCCAGACCTTCCTCGGCCGGACCGATCGGACGCTTGAACAACATCGGAAAACAGTCAATCGCAACCCGCGGCACCGCCAGATGATCCAAAAGCCGCTCCAGCGCCGAGACGTGGTTTTCAATCATCTGCTCCAGCCGGAAGGGCAATCCGGTAAAGGGCAGCTTGTGGCCGGGCAGAATCAGGGCGCCGTCGCGGGCGTGCGGGCGGAACCCGGCGCAACTGTCCAGCCAGTCGGTCAGGGGATCGGCCTCGGGCTCGGTCGGATACACGCCGATATTGGCCGAAATGCCGGGCAAGAACTGATCGCCGCCGATCACGATGCCATCATCGGACCACAGCGTGGCATGATCCGGCGCATGGCCCTGCCCCAGCCGCACCAGCCAGTCGCGCCCGGCCAGATGCAGCCGGTCGCCTTCGCCGATGCGGGTAAAGCCAACCGGCATCGGATGCACAACATCGGAAAAGTTGAACGGTCGCTCGGCAGCCCGCAGGGCCAACCGTTCGGCAGACAGGCCCGCGCGGCGCCAGAAGTGCATCGCCTGGGGCGTCGCCTCGGGCTGCACATCCAGCGTCAGCATGCGGGCGTAAAGCCAGGCCACCGGGGTGCTCAGCAATTCCGCCCCCCGGGCCTGAAACCAGCCGACCATGCCGACGTGATCGGGATGGTGGTGGGTCAGGATCACCTTGGTGACCGGGCGCCCCGCCAGCGGCCCGGCCAGCAGCCGTTCCCACAGCGCCACGCTGCGCCGCGAATGAATGCCGGTGTCGACCAGTGCCCACCCCGCCCCGTCTTGCAACGCAAAGACGTTCACATGATCCAACACCATCGGCAAAGGCAGCCGCATCCACAGGATGCCGGGGGCAACCTCGATGGCCTCGCCTTCGCCGGGCGGTTCGGGGAAAGGATGCTGGATCGCGTCGGTCATACCCCTACCTGACGGGACAGGCCGGAACATTCAAGCCGCCCGACCTTCATCCTGGCCCAAATATTCCCCGCGCGGCGCGCACGCCCGAGGCGGTTGGCGCTTGCGCCAGAGCCGAGAAAAAGACTCGTGGCGAAGCCACTCGATCTGGAAACCGCTGGCTACCCCGCCAAGGCCTCGGCGGTCAGCGCATAAAGATCGGCGGCGGCTTCGCGGCTGCGGGCCAGCAGGGCCGCGTGTTCGGGCAGCAGGCGGCGGATCATCACCCGGGCCAGCGGGAGA
>JBATAV010000167.1:0-8446 GCA_049662025.1 Paracoccaceae bacterium
CCTCGCCGCCGCCGGCAAAGACGATGTCCTGCTTGCCCATCTGGATCAGCTCGGCCCCGTTGCCGATGCAATGGGCGCTGGTCGAGCAGGCCGAGGTGATCGAATAGTTCACCCCCTTGATCTTGAACGGCGTCGCCAGGCAGGCCGAGGTGGTGGACGACATGCCCTTGGTCACCCCGAACGGCCCGATCCGTTTCGGGCTGCCGGTGTCGCGCACGATGGTATGGGCCTTGAAGAACGCCTTGGTCGAGGGCCCGCCAGAGCCGACGATGATGCCGGTGCGGTCGTTCGAGACGTCGGTTGCGTCCAGCCCGCTGTCCTCGACCGCCTGTTTCATGGCGATGAAGGTGTAGGCCGCCCCATCGCCCATGAAGCGCAGGTCGCGCTTGTCGATATGGTCCTCGAAGGTGATGTTCGGCTGGCCATGCACCTGGCTGCGAAAGCCGCGCTCGGCATAATCCGGCGCAAAGACGATGCCGGATTTGCCGGCGCGCAACGACGCTTCGACCTCGGCGGCGGAATTGCCGATGGGCGAGACGATGCCGATCCCGGTAATGACGACGCGACGCATGGGCGTTCTCCTTGGCCTCAGGTTCAGCCCGCCGAAAGGGCGACCTTCATGTCCTTGACGAGATAGATGGTTTCGCCGTCAGCTTCTACCCTGCCGTCGGCCACACCCATGGTCAGGCGGCGGCTTTGCACCGCCTTGGTGAAATCGACGAAATAGGTCAGCCGCTTGCGGTCGGGCCGGACCATCCCTGTCAGCTTGACCTCGCCCACGCCCAGGGCATAGCCGCGCCCCAGCCAGCCACGCCAGCCGAGGTTGAAGCCGGTCAGCTGCCACAAGCCGTCCAGGCCCAGACAGCCCGGCATGATCGGGTTGCCGGGAAAGTGACAGGCAAAGAACCAAAGGTCGGGCGTGATGTCGAACTCGGCGATGACATGGCCCTTGCCATGCGCGCCCCCGTCCTCGGATATGTCGATGATCCGGTCCATCATCAGCATGGGCGGCGCGGGCAATTGCGCATTGCCGGGGCCGAACAGCTCGCCCCGCGCGCATTTCAGCAGGTCTTCCTTGTCGAACTTTGTCGGATAAAGACCCATTGGCCCCGGTTCCCCCCTCAGGATCAGTGTTGCCAACCCGTGTAACAGAGGCACGGAAGAGGACGCAAGGGCAGGGGCGGCTTGCAGTTGCGAGTGATTTTCAATTGAAAAGATTGGTCTGTGATTTATATATGGCGCAGCAATGTGAGGGCGGAATGACGCTGAGTGCCGAAAAACGGGGGGCAGACTGGCTGGCCTGTGGCGGGCTTCGGCCAACGCGGCAGCGGCTGGCGCTGGCCGGGCTTCTGGTCGGCGACGGCGAAGACCGCCACGTCACCGCCGAGAGCCTCTATGCCCTGGCCTACCGCGCGGGCGAAAAGGTCAGCCTGGCCACCGTCTATAACACCCTGCGGGCCTTTTGCGAGGCCGGTCTGATGATTGAATTCGTGGTGGACGGATCGAAAAGCCATTTCGACACCCGCACCGATGACCATCCGCATTTCTTCTGGGAAGACAGCGGCCTGCTGACCGACGCCCCGAAGGACGAGCTGATAATCACCGATCTGCCCGCGGCCCCCGAAGGCACCAGGATCGCGCGCGTCGACGTGGTGATCCGCCTGCACCGCACCTGATCGCGAAGATTCAGAAGTTTCTTGATTGAGCGCGGCGCAAAAGCGCGCCGCGCATTCCTTTGGTCTCGGCTCTGGCGCAAGCGCCAACCGCCTCGGGGTTGCGCGCCGCGCGGGAATACTTGTTCCAGGATGAAGGCGGAACCCGCTGGTCAGCTTCATCTTGGCAAAAATATTCCCGGGGAGTTTGAGGGGCGGCGCCCCTCATCAGCCGGGGCGGGATGCGGGCGCGCTGTCCACAACAAGATAACGTCTTGCGCCGGCAGGCGCGCAATTGCTTCACCGGTTGCTTCGCTGGCCGCGCGGGGTCAGAACCATTGCCCCGGCTCCATCAGCCCGAGGTCCATCAGCTGCTGGCTGTGCCATTCGAACGGGATCGAGTTGTGCCAGCGGAAGTTCTGGATGTCGAAGCGCGATCCGGGGTTGCTGCGCAGCGCCTTGGCGGTGCGGAACGAACAGACCGCCGCCGTCAGGTTGTTGTGCCAGGGGCAGGCGTAGGTGTTCATTTCGGGCTCGTTGAAGGTGAAATCGGCCCCCAGCCGCAGCCCCTTCCGGGTCTTGAAGATCGATATCCGGTCGATCTTGCGCCGCGCCCAGGGCACATGCTCCTCGAACCGCCAGCGCAGCCCACCAAAGAAATCGAGTTGCCGCTCGATCGGCGCCCAGTTCTTCGCCTCGTCCTTGCGCGCCAGCGCGTAATAGCCCGACCGGTCCAGATGCGCGTCCTCCAGCGAGACCGCGTTGCCGTGGCGATCAAGGTCGCCCGCGTAAAGATCGACCACATAGGTCAGCATCGCCTCGCGCCGTTCCTCGGCGTGGAAAGACAGGAAATCGCGCACCGTGCGGGTTTCGCAGAACGGAAAGAACAGGTACTCGGCGTTGTAGCAATAATAGACCCAGATCCCCGGGGCCGCATCGTTGATGCGGTTTACCGCCTCGGGCAGAGAGGCATCGGCATAGACGTCATGTGCCACCTGATGCACGCGGTCTTCCAGATCGGGCGCCAGCACCACCTCGGCCGGCGCCAGCAGCACCGCATTCTGAAACCCGGTGGTCAGGTTGTGGCGGAGCGTGCTGTCGATCTCGACCTCATCTTCCGCCATGACGATGCTCAGCGGTCCCTTGGCCAGGGCCGCCGATCCGCGTTTCAGGAAATCGTCAAGATCGGTGTAGCGCATTCTGCCTCTGTCCCTGCCGGGCCGATTGTTTCCAGAATCGGTTAAGTCTTCGTGCAAGGCAAGAGGCCGTTTGGCGGCGGCGTTGCCGGGGCGGCAAGACGGGTGTAAGGGTCGCCCGTCAGGAGGCGCGTGGCATGGCGGACGCAAAGAAACTGTTCATCAAGACCTACGGCTGTCAGATGAACGTCTATGACAGCGAGCGGATGGCCGAGGCCATGGGCGCCGAAGGCTATGCCCTGACCGATACGGTCGAAGACGCCGACATGGTGCTGCTGAACACCTGCCACATCCGCGAAAAGGCCAGCGAGAAGCTGTATTCCGACCTTGGCCGGCTGAAGCCGCTGAAACAGGGCAAGCCCGATCTGAAAATTGGTGTCGCGGGCTGCGTGGCCCAGGCCGAAGGGGCGGAAATCCGGCGTCGGATGCCGATCGTGGATATCGTCGTCGGCCCGCAGGCCTATCACCGCTTGCCCGCCATGGCCCGCGCCGGGGGGCAGGTCGTCGACACCGAATTCCCGCCCGAGGACAAGTTCGACCACCTGCCGCAACGCAAGACCTATCGCGGCCCCACCGCATTCCTGACCGTGCAGGAAGGCTGTGACAAGTTCTGCGCCTTTTGCGTGGTGCCCTATACCCGCGGCGCCGAGGTCAGCCGCCCGCCCGCCCGTCTCCTGGACGAGGCCCGCGCCCTGATCGACCGCGGCGTGCGCGAAATCACCCTTCTGGGCCAGAACGTGAATGCCTGGCACGGCCCCCAGGACGATGACAACGGTGCCTGGGGTCTTGGCCGCCTGATCCGTGCGCTGGCCGATCTGCCGGGGCTGGACCGCATCCGCTATACCACCAGCCATCCCGGCGACATGGCCGATGACCTGATCTCGGCCCATGCCGAGGTGCCGCAGCTGATGCCCTATCTGCATCTGCCGGTGCAGTCTGGCAGCGACCGCATCCTGAAGGCGATGAACCGCAAGCACACGGCGGCGCATTACCTTGATCTGGTGCAGCGGATTCGCGCCGCCCGGCCCGACATCCTGCTGACCAGCGATTTCATCACCGGCTTTCCCGGTGAAACCGATGCCGACTTCCAGGCAACACTGGAGCTGATCCGCGCCGTCGGCTTCGGCATGGCCTACAGCTTCAGGTATTCCGCCCGTCCCGGCACCCCTGCGGCGGAAAAGCCGCCGGTGCCCGACGCGGTGGCCGACGCGCGGTTGCAGGAATTGCAGGCGCTGATCACCACCCAGCAACGCGCCGCGCAAGAGGCGATGGTCGGGCAAGAGGTTTCGGTGCTGTATGAAAAGGCCGGGCGGCGCCCTGGCCAGATGGTCGGAAAGTCGCAGCACCTGATGGCGGTGCATGTCGAGGACACTTCCGGCAGGGTCGGAGAGCTGGTCCGCGCCCGAGTCTCAGCTTCGGCCGCGAACTCTTTGGCGGCAGGGCGAATTCCCGGCTGACGCCGGGGCAGTCCTGACGTTTCCCGCATGGCGACAATAGGCAGTTATCCACAGGATATAGTGGTCACCAGGGAACGGACCGCCACATAAATGCCCCAAATGGTTACGAATCCTCTTTACTTCGCAAAGCGCGGGCGGCAATTCTCTCCATAGCTGTCACAGAATGGTGAAGGGGGCTCTGACTGTGAAACGTTATTCACACGCAGTGCGGTTGATGCTGGGAGGGCTGGCCTTTGCGGCCGGTCTTGGTGGGGCGACGATGGCGCTTGCACAAAATGGCCCAGAGGTTACCGGCAAGATTGAATGGGGTGTCTGGGTCGACGATGACGGCTGCATGCACTGGTGGGCGGACGGCGGCCTTGAAGGCTATATGGTGCCGCGCCGCGACCCCAAGACCGGCAAGCCGGTCTGCCTGAAGAAGAACACCTGTCTGGTCGAGAACACCGATGCAATGTTCTCCACCGACAGCGCCAAGCTGACCGCCTCGGGGCGGGACCGGCTGCGGCAGTTCTTCAGCAAGGCAGGGGCCTTCGGTTACGCCATCTATGGCCACACCGACAGCCGCGCCTCGGATGAATACAACATGTCGCTCAGCAAGCGCCGCGCCCATGCGGTGGCCGAAGTCGCCCGCTCGGTCGGCGCCTCGGTCGAGCGTGAGCTGGGCTTCGGCGAACGCCAGCCAGTTGCCACGAACAACACGGCAGCGGGCATGGCGAAGAACCGTCGCGTCGAAATCGTTTGCTACCGGTGGTGAGAAACATGAAGAGCTTCATCAAACTGGGCACGGGCCTTGTCGCGGCGCTTCTGCTTTCGGGCTGTGTCACGGAAACCTTCGAAGGCACCGAACCCTATCGCGGTGCCGATTCGATCATCGCCACCGGCGAAGATCAGGGCCGCGATACCGGCATTCTGGTCAATGGCCGCGCCGCCATCGCCTATGACCCCGATGGTTGCCAGAACTGGATCATGGATGACGGCCTGGAAGGCTATTCCAGCCCGCGCTACGACCCGGTCTCGGGCCTGCCGGTGTGCAACAACCTCTATCCGCCCGGCACGGTGATCAACAACTACCAGACCGGCACCGAAGGTGTGATCGACCGCGTCTCGGGCACTGGCCGCAAGACGGTTGTGGTCAAGCACTAGGCCGACCGGCACAACGACAGGAAGGGGCTGCGGCATCGCTGCGGCCCCTTTTGCTTTGCCCCGATTCGCCCCATTTCGTCGCAAAAGCTGCACGCCCGGACGCAAGATATGGTGAAGGGCGCGAAAACCCTTGCCAGATCGCGGGGGCTGTCGCAGGCTTCGCCCAAAGGCGCTTCACAACGAAGGAGATCCTGATTGGGCATCAGCGCGCTGACCCCCCCGACCAAGCCCGAGGACATGGTGGAAACGGTCCTCGAATTTCCCGACAACCGGTTGCTGATCGACCTTTGCGGCGAATTCGACCGCAACCTCGCCCAGGTCGAGCATCAGATGGGGGTGCACATCCTGCGGCGCGGCAACCGCCTGGCGGTGATCGGCGACAAGGGCGCGCGCGAACAGGCGGCAGCGGTGCTGCGCAGCCTTTACGCGCGGCTGGAGGCGGGGCGCGGGCTGGCGGCGGGCGATATCGACGGCGCGATGCGGATGGGCCGCCCGACAACGCCTTCGCCCGAGGGCGAGCAGATCGAGCTCTTCAACTCCGGCATGGAACTGCGCACCCGCCGAAAGCCGGTCGAACCGCGGACCGAAGCGCAAAAGGCCTATGTCGCCAACCTCTTTCAGAACGAACTCGGCTTCGGCATCGGGCCGGCCGGCACCGGCAAGACCTATCTGGCGGTGGCGGTGGGGGTGACGATGTTCATCTCCGGCGCGGTGGAACGGATCGTGCTGTCGCGCCCCGCGGTCGAGGCGGGCGAGCGGCTGGGCTTCCTTCCCGGCGACCTGAAGGAAAAGGTCGATCCCTACATGCAGCCCCTGTACGACGCGCTGAACGATTTCCTGCCCGCCAAGCAGGTGGAAAAACTGATCCAGGAAAAGCGGATCGAGATCGCCCCCCTGGCCTTCATGCGCGGCCGCACCCTGTCCAACGCCTTCGTGGTGCTGGACGAGGCACAGAACGCCACCTCGATGCAGATGAAGATGTTCCTGACCCGTCTGGGAGAAGGCAGCCGCATGGTGATCACCGGCGACCGCACGCAAGTCGACCTGCCGCGCGGTACCGCCTCGGGCCTGTCGGAAGCCGAGCGGATCCTGAAAGGGGTGAAGGGCGTGACCTTCAACTACTTCACCTCGAAAGACGTGGTGCGCCATCCGCTGGTCGCCCGGATCATCGAGGCCTATGAGGTCGACGAAGGCACCGGCTGAGCACGGTGAAGCAATTGCGCGGCTACCGCCGCAAGTCTTTTTCCTTTGGTGAGGCTGCGTTCGGGTTCGGCCGGGGCTGATGGGGGCACCGCCCCCAAACCCCCGGAGCATTTGTGCCAGGATGAACGGCATGGGCTTGATTCTGGCACAAATACTCCCGCTACTCCCGCACAGCGCGCGCCCGAGGCGGTTGGCGCTTGCGCCAGAGCCGAGACATGAGACTCGCGGCGATAGCCGCACAATTGCCTTGCCGCCGGACGGGCTTGAGACGGCCGGGGCTTCGCGCTAGGGCGATGGCATGGAGATGCTGGTTGAAACCCTGATCGAGGACGCGCGCTGGCAGGCCTTCGGGCTGGAGGCGCTGGCCGAGCGTTCGGCGCGGGCGGCGCTGACCGGACATGGCTTGGCTACGAAGGGATTCCAGATCAGCCTTCTGGCCTGCGACGATGCGCGGATAGCCGCCTTGAACGCCGATTTCCGCGGCAAGCCGCAGCCGACCAATGTGCTGAGCTGGCCCTCCGAGGACCGCGCGCCGGACCAGCCGGGCGCTGCCCCCGATCTGCCCGGGCCGGGCGCGGATGATGATCCCGAAAGCCTTGGCGACATCGCCATTGCTTGGGAAACCTGCCAGCGCGAGGCTACGGAACAGCACAAGCCTGCTGCCGACCATGTGGCCCATCTGATCGTGCATGCCGTCCTGCATCTGCTGGGCTATGATCACATCGAAGACGACGATGCGCGGCTGATGGAAAGCATCGAGGTGCGCGTACTTGCGTCCATGGGCCTTCCTGACCCATATTAGGCGTGCACCCGCCCGACGGGTGTTTTTCGGACAAAGGACCGATGGGCAGTAGCATCGACGGGTCAGCCGCAGCGCAAGGCGCGCCGCAGGACATGGCCGCAGACGAACCCTCCGAGGCCGCCGGACGCGGCTTTTTCGGGCGGCTTCTGTCCGCCTTCACCCCCAACCCGGAAACCGAGGCCGGCCAATCCGCCCCTCTGCCCGCCGCCAACCCTGGCTTGTCGGCCTTGCGCCGGTTGCGCGTCGATGACGTGGCGATCCCCAAGTCCGAGATCGTCGCGGTGCCGCTCGACATCGGCAAGGACGATCTGGTCGAGATGTTCCGCGAACATGGGTTCAGCAGGGTGCCGGTCTACAAGGGCACGCTGGACCATCCGCAGGGGCTGGTCCTGCTCAAGGACCTTGCGCTTCAGCATGGCTTTGGCGCCAGCGGCCGGTTCAGCCTGAAGCGGCTCTTGCGCCCGATCCTTTACGCGCCGCCCTCGATGCCCACCGGGGTTCTGCTGCAGAAGATGCAGAAAGAGCGCGTCCACATGGCGCTGGTGATCGACGAATATGGCGGAGTCGACGGGCTTGTGACCATCGAAAACCTGATCGAAACCGTCATCGGCGCGATCGAGGACGAGCATGACGAAGACGAAGGGGCGCTGTGGAAGGAAGAAAAGCCCGGCGTGATCCTGGCGCAATCCACCGCTCCGCTGGAGGAACTGGAGGCCGCCCTCGGCATCCACCTGCGCACCGGCGAAGAGGATGAAGAGATCGACACCCTGGGCGGGCTGGTCTTTCTGCGCACCGGACGGGTGCCCGCGCGCGGCGAAGTGGTCGACCACGAAAGCGGCGCCGAGATCGAGATCGTCGATGCCGATCCGCGCCGGATCAAGCGGCTGCGCATTCGCCTTGCGACCGCGATGGCCCCCGACCCGGATGCCGGCTGAATGAATTCTGGCGGGCGTTGGGGCGGGCGTTGGCGCGCGCGCTGGGCCGGGCCGGGGC
>JBATAV010000168.1:0-2259 GCA_049662025.1 Paracoccaceae bacterium
CCGCACTCAGGTTCAGCGCGACACACTTGCCCTTGACATGCAGGCGATTGCGATGGCGCAGGCACGCATCGCGGCAGGCATGAACAACGATCAGATCCTTGCAGATGAAACCCTGTCCAAGGCGCATCGCGCCGTGATCGCGCAATACTTTGCCGCCGGCAAAGACAGCGATCCGCTGGCCTTCGCCGGCGCTCGGTTGCGAACCACCATGGCGCTCGACCATCTGGACCACGCCCGCGAGGTATTTGAGGCCGAATTGTCCGCCACGCCCGTCAGCTATAAGGACTTCACCACCTGTGAAAAGCTGGCAGAGGTCGCCAGATCGACCGGCGGGGCCTTTGATCCGTCCGGCATCGCGCAAAAACTGCGCGGGGCAATGGACCAGGTCGGCACCGACGAGGACCAGATCTTTGACAGTCTGCGCGGACTGACGCCGTTCCGTGGGCAGATCGTGCGCAAATACTTCCGCGCGATCTACGACCGCGACCTCGACGACGACATAGACGACGAGATGAGCGGCGACGAGAAACGGCAGGCAATGGCCGAACTGGAAGGTCACCAGTCCAAAGCCGATGCCATCGCCATCCACGACGCAATGGGTACGTTCAGCACCAACGAAGCCCAGATCATGAAGACTCTGCGCAACAAGTCGCCCGAAGAGGCAGAGGCGATCCGTGCGGAATTCCTGACCCTTTACGGAAAGACGCTGGATGACGCGCTGAAGGCCGATCTCGACGCAGGCAACGAGATCGAAGAGGCGAACGCTTTGCTGGCGGGCGAGACGGCCAAGGCTGACGCCATCGCACTCGACGAAGCGATGCGCGGCGGCATCACCGCACTAGGCACCGACGAGGCCGAGATCAACCGCGTCCTGGCCCAGGTCCGCCAGGAAGTGCTGGACCGCGCCAAGTCCGAACATTGGACCAGCGCCCAGTTCCAGGCCGAAGTGCGCCGCCGCCTTGGCGCAATTTCCACGGCATTCGGCGAAAAATATGCCGACGTCGCGCAATACAACGAACCCGGCCTTGCTGGCGATACTCTGCTGGAAAAGGCGCTCTCTTCCGAACTCAGCGGGTCCGAACTGGACCTGTCCAAGGCGCTTTTGAAGAATGACATGGTGGCTGCCGATGCGGCCAAGATCAATGTCGAATGGAACAGCCTCTACGTCTCGGACAACAAGGTGCTGGGCGTTCTGCGTGGGCAATACGAACGCGCGCTGGAATTGCGGCAGTTGGACGAAGGGCCAGCGCGCAACATGAAGGTGCGCGCCGAAGTTGACCGTTTGCGCGACCAAAAGGACCCCAAACTGACAGAGGACGAGATTTCACGCCGCCGTATCGCGCTGGAACGGCAGATGGAAAAAGAGCTTGCGATGGGCGCCAAAGCCGACGCCGCCACTTCGATGGATGCGGTCAAGGCGCTGTACAATGACCGCTATCACATGGACGTCGGCCTGGTTGTCGCCTTCGGCATGGATGGCAAAGACCAGAACCAGGCCTTCGCCCTGCTACAAAACGGCGGTTATCTGACGCCGTTGCAAGAGGTTCATGTCGCCACCTCCGGCCTCGGCACTGATACCGACGGGCTGAAACGCACGCTTAAAATGCTGAACAAGTCAGAGATGCAGACACTCCGCGAGGAATGGGCCGCGACCCACGACGGCGAAAACTTCGACGAGATGCTGCGCGGCGAACTTTCGGGCCGCGAGGAAAGCGACATCATGGACATGGTCGCACATGGTGCCCCCGAAAGCGACGCCGAGCGCATCGAACAGGAACAGCGCCGGGTCTGGCGCGAGATGCACGAATTGACAGGCGTGCTTGGTGGTGCTGCAGCTGGGCCAGAGGCGGCCTGGATGGAGCATTCGGTCGGCAAGCTCGACGCGCTCAAGACCCAGCTTCAGGACAGAAACCTGGATCGCCCCGCCCGCGAGGCACTGGAGGAAAAGGTCAGCACCCAGATCCAGCAGGTTCAGGACGCGGTCGAGGATCATCGCCGCCGCATCGACAGCTTTACCGATACAGCGACCCAGATCGTCGGCATCGTCGTCGGTATCGCCGTGGCCGTCGTGCTTGGCGCGATTTCCGGCGGCACGCTGGGCGTGGCCACCATCGCACTGCTCGCCTCGCTCTATGCCACGGTTGCCACGATGGCGACAAAGCTCCTGATCAAGGGTGGCGCATATGGCGAGGAGGAATATCTGACCGATGTTGCCGTCGGTGCCGTCGATGCCCTAACCGCCGTCGCCACCGCCGGCAT
>JBATAV010000169.1:0-1700 GCA_049662025.1 Paracoccaceae bacterium
CGGCAAAGCCGCGGCCAAGGCGCACCACGGCCAGTTCTCCGGGCGCCAGCGTCGGCGAGCGGCCAAGCAGCCGGCCCTTCTCGCGGATCAGGTAGCGCACGGCGCGGCAACCCTCGATCGGGGCCACGACCAGCAGGCCATAGGATCGGCCTTCCGAGATCGAGGTCAGAATATAGGTCTCGTCGGCCTGAACCTGCCCCGAAAGGGCCAGCCCGAGGCCAAATGCCAAGGCTTTCATTGCCACCACCGTTTCAATATCTTTGTTCCGTGACTCAAGATTAGCACGGCCCTTGCCTGTGCTTTCGCGAAAACGGCGTCAAGCTGGCGCAACTTGACCGCAAGCGCGCGATCCTGTATCGCCCCCTTAGGGCCATAAGGCCCGTCTCGCGGGGCGCCCGGAACATAGCGTCCCTTTACCCATGCGGGCCGATCCCGCATCTGACAGGACGCTGATGACCAAGTTTTCCGACCTCGCGCTGGACCCGCGCGTGCTGCAAGCCGTCTCCGAAGCCGGCTATGAAATTCCCACGCCGATTCAGGCCCAGGCCATTCCCTATGCGCTGCAGGGCCGTGACGTTCTGGGCATCGCCCAGACCGGCACCGGCAAGACCGCCAGCTTCGTGCTGCCGATGATCACCCTTCTGGGCCAGGGCCGTGCCCGCGCCCGGATGCCCCGCAGCCTGGTGCTGGCGCCCACCCGCGAATTGGCCGCCCAGGTGGCCGAGAATTTCGAAACCTACGCCAAGCATACCAAGCTGACCAAGGCGCTGCTGATCGGTGGAGTGTCTTTTGGCGAGCAGGACAAGCTGATCGACCGTGGCGTCGATGTGCTGATCGCCACGCCGGGCCGACTGCTCGATCATTTCGAGCGCGGCAAGCTCTTGTTGACCGGCGTGCAGATCATGGTGGTGGATGAGGCCGACCGGATGCTGGACATGGGCTTCATCCCCGATATCGAGCGGATCTTCCAGCTGACGCCGTTCACCCGCCAGACGATGTTCTACAGCGCCACCATGGCGCCCGAGATCGAGCGGATCACCAACACCTTCCTGACCAACCCCGCCAAGATCGAAGTGGCCCGCCAGGCCACGGCATCCACCACGATCATCCAGGGGCTGGTGCAGTTCACCCCCTCGCGCAAGGATCGCAGCTTTGTCGAAAAGCGTGCCGTGCTGCGGCGGCTGATCAATGACGAGGGCGAGGCCTGCACCAACGCCATCGTCTTCTGCAACCGCAAGATGGACGTGGACGTGGTGGCCAAGTCGCTGAAATCGCATGGTTTCAACGCGGCCCCGATTCATGGCGATCTGGAGCAGTCGCAGCGCACCAGAACGCTGGATGCCTTCCGCGACGGGTCGTTGCATATCCTTGTCGCCTCGGACGTGGCGGCGCGGGGTCTCGACATTCCGGCGGTCAGCCATATCTTCAACTTCGACGTGCCCTCGCACCCCGAGGATTACGTCCACCGCATCGGCCGCACTGGCCGGGCCGGGCGGATGGGCAAGGCCTTCACCATCTCGGTGCCTTCGGACGGCAAGTATCTTGGGGCCATCGAAAGCCTGGTGAAGATGGAAATCCCCCGCGTGGCCCTGCCCGAGGGGATGGATCTGGCCACTGAAGGCAGTGACCGCCCGCGCGAAGAGCGCAGCAGCCGCAGCCGTGGCGAAGGCCGTGACCGGAGCGAGCGGGGTGGCCGCAGC
>JBATAV010000170.1:0-1880 GCA_049662025.1 Paracoccaceae bacterium
TCATCGGGGACCGAGCGCCAGAGGAACTCGGGCACGCCCTTTTCCTTGACGCGCTTCAGCACCGCAGGCACGCCGGCCTTGCGGAAGTATTTCTGCGCGAGAACGTCCGAGGCAACCTGGCTCCAGCCACCCGGCACTTCGACGGCCTCGTTGCGGAACACGACCTTGCCGTCAGGATTGCGGATTTCCGAGGTGGTCACGGAAAAATCCAATGCGCCATAGGCGCCGGTGGCTTCACTGGTAAACTTGCGCTCGATCTTCATCGCCCCTGATCCCTTTTTGCTCCGCGGCCTTGCGACGGCCCGGTGTGGTCGCTGTCGCGGATCGCCAGAGGAACGGGATGCAAGGACCTCCGCCCTGTCCGCAAGTTGCGAACAAGGGTTCAGCACCGCTATTACGGGTGCCAATCATGAGGATCACTGCTCTCGTCCGCATGCACTAGATTTAGTGTCTCTTCGGACCGCTTCGTCAAACTGTCGTATTTGCAGGGGCGATTCAAACTCTTTTTTTACCCTTTCGAAGGATTTTTCGGCTTGACGGGATCACGGCCACATCACGCGCCTGTCAGTGGTTTTGCGCAGCTGACACGCATCGGTTGTGGGCACCTCTGTGGACAAGGGTTGGAGCATTTTCTGAACTTCGCCGGTTTTGCCAAGAAACCGGCGCGGTTGCGGCAGGGGGTTCAGAAACCGGATCAGCGGGGGATAAAGCGCCGGATTGGCCTGGAGGCGATTCTCAGGCCCGGCGCGGCGCGGCGGCGCGGTTGATCAGCACGATCCCGCCCGCGACCAGAATGCCGGGGCCGAGAATCGCTGCCGAGAGCGATTCATGGAAGATCAGCGCGCCAAGCAGGATGGCGAGGACGGGGGTCAGGAAGGAAAAGGCCGCCACGGTGGATGAGGGATAGACCGACAGGAGCCAGAGCCAGGTGACGAAGACCCCCGCCACCACGACCGAGGCTTGCAGCACCAGCAAGAGGAGATGAACCGCGTGCAGGTCGCGGATCAGCGGCCCGAACAGTGGCGAGACGATCAGCAGGATCGGGGCCGAAACCAGGACCATCCAGAAGAGCTGCATCTCGGGCCCTTCGGCGCGCATCACCGGGCGACGCGCCACATAGGCGGTAAGCGCCCAGCCGAACGCCCCGCCAAGCGCACAGAGATCGCCGGCAAGGCTGCCCTGCCCGCCCTTTGCCCCGCCAAGGATGGCCCAGGCGGTGCCGCTGAAGGCCAGCGCCAGACCCAGCGCCTTTTGCGGCGTGATCCGTTCGCCCAATCCGTAGTGAGCCATGAAGGCGAACCAGACCGGCATCGAGAACATCAGCACCGAGGCGCGGCCCACGGTCGTCAGATCGAGCGCGAGGAACAGGAGCAGGAATTCCGCCGCGAAGAGGGCGCCGATCAGGATGCCCGGCCCCAGCGCCTTGCGCGTCAGCCGTGGTGGGCGGTGGCGAAAGGCCAGCCAGCCCCAGACGAAGAAAATCCCAAGCGCCGAGCGCAGGCCCGCGAAGAACACCGGCTGAAGACCGGCGTTGATGTATTTGACCGAGATCTGGTTGGCGGCCAGCAGCACCTGCACCGCCAGAAGGATGGCAAGGCCGGTGGCGTCCAGTCTGTCCTTGCGCATGATCTGACGCTGTCCTTTGGGAATTCCCCGTCGCTGCCATGCCTTTTGCATTGACCGGCTGGCAAGGGCAAGCAAGGCTTGATCCTACAGGTGCCTGCAGGGGGCGCGAGGTCTGCAAGGGGATAGTGATGAGTTTGACGGACACGCTGATGAAAGTGGTGATCGGGGTGGCGATCGTGAAGGGGGTTTCGGTGCTGACGAAAGGCTCCGGGCAGGCGGCCCCTGCCCCGCGCAACGAGCCGCAGGCCGGGCGC
>JBATAV010000171.1:0-2515 GCA_049662025.1 Paracoccaceae bacterium
GCCATCGCCACCGTCCAGCGTGTCGTTGCCGTCGCCGCCGTAAAGCTGGTCGCCACCCGCGCCACCGGTCAGCAGGTCGTTGCCGTCGCCGCCGTAAAGCAGGTCGCTGCCGGCGCCGCCGTCCAGCGTGTCGTCGCCGGCGTAGCCCTGCAGATTGTCGTTGCCGTCGCCACCCAGCACGCTGTCATTGCCTGCCCCGGCAGAGACCAGATCATTGCCCGCGCCGCCAAAGATGCTGTCGGCACCGCCGCCGCCCGCGACCGTGTCGTCACCGACGCCCGCGTCGATCAGGTCGTTGCCCGATCCGCCGGTGATGCTGTCGGCCCCGCCATTGCCGTAGATCGTTATGCCATCGGTATCGGCCCCGGCATTGATCGTGTCGGCATAGTCGGTGCCGCTGACGGCCTCGACCCCGGCGAACGTGCCGCTGGCATAGCCGCCGGAAAAGCCATAGCCGCCCTGATCGGTGCCGCTAAACGTCACCGACACTCCGTTGTTGGACAGGTAATTGCCGAACCACAGCTGATCCAGATCGCCGGCGTTCTCGCCCATGTCGTAGGTGTCGGTCTGGTGGTCGTCGGAGATCACCGCCACGTCGTTGCCGCTGCCGCCGTAGATGGTATCGGCACCGATCCCGCCCGACAGCGTGTCGTCGCCGTCGTCGCCGTAAAGCAGGTCGTTCTCACCGCCGCCATAGATCAGGTCATTGCCGGCGTCGCCATGGATGGTGTCGTTGCCGCCGTTGTTGCTCCAGTCGTCCACCACATCGTTGCCATCGCCCAGGCTGACGCTGTCGTCGCCCTGCCCGGTGACCACGGTGTCATCGCCCGAGCCGCCATAGATCGTGTCGTTGCCGGCCTCTCCGTAGATCAGGTCGTTGCCCGACCCGGCGTTGATGCTGTCATCGCCGCCTTCGCCGTGGATGGTGTCATTGCCCGAGTTGCCGAAGATGGTGTCGTTGCCAAGCCCCGCATAGGCCAGCAACCCGCCCCCGGCATCCGAGATCATGTCGTTGCCGTCGCCGCCATAGACCGTGTCGTTGCCCTGGCCGCCATCCAGCGTATCGTTGCCGGTGCCGCCATAGAGGATGTCGTTGCCGCCGCCGCCGTTCAGGATGTCGTCGCCACCGCCGCCGGTCAGGCTGTCGTTGCCGATGCCGCCATCGGCATAGTCATTGCCGGAACCGCCGATGAACGTGTCATTGCCGCCGCCCGCATTGAACGAGGTGCCAACCGTGGTGGCCGAGGCATTGACGCTGTCGTTGGCCGCGGTGCCTTCCAGCCGCTCGATATCGGAAAAGCTGCCGGAGCCGGAGCCACCATAGGCGTAGGTTCCCGCCTCGTTTCCGGTGAAGGTGACGTTGACGCCGACGCTTCCGCTCCAGGTCGGGTCGAAATAAAGCGAGTCATAATCGTAGCCGCCGGTGCCGCCAGAGATGGTGTCGACGCCCTCGCCGGTGGTGACGTAGATGATGTCGGCTTCTTCCCCGGCGTCGATCAGGTCATTGCCAGCACCCGCGGTGATGGTGTCGCGCCCAAGACCGCCATAGATGCTGTCGTTCCCCGCGCCGCCAAAGATCGAGTCGTTCCCGGCATCGCCGTAAAGCAAGTCGTTGCCGTCGCCGCCGTCGATCGTGTCGTTGCCCGCACCGCCATAGACGATGTCGTTCCCGCCCCCCGCGTCGATCCAGTCATTGCCGTAGTCGCCATAGATCGTGTCGGCGCCCGCGCCGCCGTAGATCGTGTCGTCGAACGCTTCCGAAAAGGTGATCTGCTGGTCCGCATCACCCGGGTAGACCGACAGAGAGGCGCCGGTCGAGGCATCGGTCAGCATCCAGTTGTGGTCGGTATAGGTGCTGGTCGAGAAGGTTTCGCCCGGCTTCAAGGTGGCCGCAAGCTGCGGCATCCCCTTGGCGTCGATCCAGTAGACCTTGACCGTTAACGTCGAGGAGTTGGTGATCGAGAGCTTCGTCGCGGTCGTGCCGGGGCCCGAGGCATAGTCGGACGGGTTGAAGGTGCCGATATCGCCGCGGATCAGGTCGTTCCCATCGCCACCTTCGATCCAGTCGGCCCCCTGGCCGCCTTCCAAGGAATCATCGCCGGTACCGCCATCGACGTAGTCGTTGCCATCGTCGCCACTGATCGAGTCATTCCCGGCATCTCCGGAAAGCTTGTCGTCGCCGGTGCCACCATGGATCACGTCATCGCCATCGCCGCCGTCCAACGTGTCCTGGCCGGTGCCGCCCTCGATCCGGTCATTGCCCTTGCCGCCAAGGATGAAATCGTTCCCGGCATCGCCGTAAAGCAAGTCGTTGTCGGCGCCGCCGTCGATCGTGTCGTTGCCATCGCCGCCATAGACCGTGTCATCGCCACTGTTGGCTTGGATCGAATCGTTGCCGCCATAGCCATACAGGCTGTCGGCTTTCGAGCTGCCGGTCAGCGTGTCGTTGCCTTTCCCTCCGTAATAGTTCGTCATCCACCCCGAGCCTTCACGTTGGCCGGGCGCTGGCCGAGCC
>JBATAV010000172.1:0-9780 GCA_049662025.1 Paracoccaceae bacterium
CGTAGTTATACATGTCGGCCGCGATCTCGTTCGACAGGCGCAGACCCATTCCGCGAACCTCGACCGGTTTGGCGTCTGTGATCTGGCACATCACATCGACATAATGGACACCGCAGTCGACAATCGGCGGTGTGGTCTGCATCAGCTGCTTGTGCGTTTCCCAGGTTGGACCACTGGACTGCTGGTTGAGGTTCATCCGAAACACATACGGCCCGCCCAGCGCCCGCGCTTCGGCGATAAAGGCGGTCCAGCTGGGATGATGCCGCAAGATATAGCCCACAACCAACTTGCGCCCCGTCGATTTGGCGCAATCGACCACACGCCGGGCATCGGCCACCGTCGTTGCCAGCGGCTTTTCAACAAAGACATGGGCCCCCGCCTGCATCGCCGCCACGGCAAAATCGGCATGAGAGTCGGAATAGGTGGAAACGCAGACAAGGTCCGGTTTCAGCCTTGTCAGAGCCGCGTTGAAGTCTGGCTCAATCGCGTATCCGTTCAGCGCCGGGTCGAGCCGGGGCGCGCTTCGGTTGACCAGCCCGACCAGATCAAAAGCCGGATTGCGGTGATAGGCCAACGCATGGCTGCGCCCCATGTTTCCCAGTCCGGCAACCATGACTCGGATCATTTGACCGCTCCTGCAGTGATGCCGCGAATAAGCTGGCGCGAAAAGATAAGGTAAAGGATCAGCACGGGCACAATGGCCAGCGACAGCGCCGCCAGCACCGCGTTCCAGTCGGTGACAAACTGCCCGATGAAGACCTGCGCACCCAAGGTGACTGTTTTTGTCTGTTCTGCCGGGGCCAGGATCAGCGGGAACCATAAATCATTCCAGATTGGGATCATGGTAAATACCGCCACCGTCGCCATGGCAGGCCGCACCAACGGCAGGACCAGGCTGAAGAAGATGCGGTATTCACTCAGCCCGTCGATGCGGCCTGCGTTCTTCAGGTCATCCGAGACAGATTTCATGAACTCCGACAGGATGAACACGGCCAGCGGCAACCCTTGTGCCGAATAGACCAGGATCAGTGCGGTCAAGGTGTTCACCAACCCGGCCGAAACCATCAGCTCCAGAATGGCGACTGTGCCAAGACGGATCGGGATCATGATGCCCAGCGCCAGATACAGACCCATCAGGGTGTTGCTTTTGAAACGGTACTCGGACAGGGCAAAGGCCGCCATGGCACCAAACAGCAGCACGCAGAAAAGACTGCCGACCGTAACGATCATGCTGTTTTGGAAATAGTGGAAGAAGTCGCCCTGCTTCAGAACCGTCTGATAGCCGATCAGGTCGAAATTCCCGGGCAAGGGCAACGCCAGCGGATCGGCAAAGATCGCCTTTCGGCTCTTGAAACTGTTGATAACGATCACAAACACCGGGAAAAGCGCGATCAACGTGTAGGTCAGCAGCACCGCATGCGCGGCAATCTTTCGTCCCGGGGACATGCGCGCGGCCATCAGAACTGATACCTCCGCAGACGGGTCTGGATACCAAACAGATAGATGCAGACCCCGATCAGGATGACGCCGAACATCGCTCCGGCAATGGCAGAGCCCATGTAGGGGTCCCCAAGTTGCAATTGAAAGCCAAAGAAGGTGCGGTAAAGGAAGGTGCCCAGGATGTCGGTCGAATAGTCCGGGCCCGCCAGCGCGCCCTGCGCCACATAGATCAGGTCGAAGGCATTGAAGTTGCCGACAAAGGTCAGGATCGAGATGATTCCGATCGATGGAAGGATCAGCGGCAGCTTGATCTTCCAGAACTGGCTCGCCCCGGTGATGCCATCCATTTCGGCGGCCTCCAGTATCTCATCGGGAATGCTCAACAGGGCGGCATATATCAGCATCATCGGAATGCCGACAAACTGCCAGACCGACACCAGGGCCAGTGCCGTCAGGGCATAGGCCTCTTTGCCGAGCCAGGGCGCGAAAAGGGCTTTCAGCCCCACCGCATCCAACATTCCAGGCGCAATACCCCAGATCGGCGACAGGATCAGCTTCCAGACAAAGCCGACGATCACGAAAGACAGGATCGTCGGAATGAAGATCGCGGTTCGGTAAAAGGCCGCCATCCGCAGCCGAGGCGTCGACAGAATGGCTGCCAGCGCCACTCCGATCGGGTTCTGCACCAGCATGTGGATCAGGAAAAACCAGGCGTTGTTGCCCAGCGCATTCCAGAACGCATCCGACCACAGCGCGTCACCAAACAGCGTGGCAAAGTTCTGCAGGCCGACAAACACCCGCTCTCCTGCCGCACCTTTGTTGAACAGCGACTGCAACAGCGTGCCAAACAAGGGAATGATCATGATAGCGGTATAGATCAGCACCGCCGGGGCCAGAAACACGGCGATATGCGAGCGCACGGGCTTACGCCTGGCCATGTCCTTCCCCTTTCATCTATCTGAAAATATCCGCGGCGAGGACCGGAGGGGCAGACAGCCCCTCCGGTCCCGCGCCCTCAACCTGTACTCACTTCTGCGGTTCGTACCAGCTGGCCAAACCTTCCTGCAAACGCTTGGCCGCATCCTCTGGCGTCTCGGTGCCCTTGATCACGTTGGCCGAGGCATTCCAGGTCTCATTCTCCAGGTTCGGCGTGCCACGCGACAGGATCTGATAAGTCGAGCGGATCGTCGACTGACACTTGCCGCGCCAGGAGACGAATTCCTGCGCCAACGGATCTTCCATCACGACCGGGGTGGAATTCAGGCTGAAGAAGCCCGGAAGCGCATTGGCATACATCGAGGCAAACTCGGGCGAGCCTACCCAGTCCAGGAACACCTTGGCCGCTTCGGAATTGGGCGAGGCCGCGTTCATGCCGATGGCAATGTCGGTGTGGTCCGAGATGTAGCAGGTGTCGCCCGCAGCTGCGACCGGCGGCGGGAAGGCACCCATCTTGAACCCGGCCTGCGCGTTGAAGCCCGAGATCTCCCACGAGCCGGCGGGGTAGATCGCCGCCCGACCCAAGGTGAACAGGTTCTGGCTGTCAGGATAGGTCTGGGCCTCGAACCCGTCACCCAGATAATCCTTCCACCGGGCCAGTTCGCGATAGGGGGCGACCCAGTCCTCATCGGTCAACTTCTGTTCGCCCTTGATCAGGGCAAGGCGGCCTTCTTCGCCCTTCCAGTAGTTCGGCCCGATGTTGTTGTAACCCATCGTCGCGGCTTCCCACTGGTCATTGGTGCCCATCGCCATCGGAATATAGGTGCCGTCCGCCTTGATCTTGTCCAGTGCGGCAAAGAATTCATCGCGGGTGGTCGGAACGGCAATGCCCAGCTGCTCGAACGCATCGGCGTTATAGATGAAGCCGTGGATCACGCTCGCCATCGGCACACAAAAGGTATGCGCACCGTCATCCGTCTGCCAGGCCGATTTGGCTACGGACGAGAAATTGGCCATCGACGCCAGATCGCTCAGGTCCGCAAGCTTGCCCTGATTATACAACTCGAGCGAGGCATCGAACGGGCGGCAAGTGATCAGGTCGCCCGCGCTGCCCGCAGCCAGCTTGCTGTTCAGCACCGCATTGTATTCTGCCGGCGCAGTGGGGGCGAAGACCACCTTGATGTCGGGGTGCGCGGCCTCGAACGCCGGGATGATCTTGTCCTGCCAGATGGTCAGGTCATCGTTGCGCCAGCTTTCGATTGTCAGCGTTGTCTCGGCCAGCGCCGGGCCAGCCAGCAACGTGCTGGTAAAGAGCGCCATGCGAAGAGTTTTGGTCATCGTACTTCTCCCTTTTGACGGGCCTGTTTCCGGCCCGGTTGGTTGGTTCATTTCAGGTGGGGCGCCAGATGCCCTGCACTTCTTTCCAGATCTTTCAATGCGTCTGCCATGGTCCGGCCGCGCGCTACCAGGACGGCAGGCTTGACGGCGCCTCCGGTCATCTCCAGCGCGCGCCGAGAAACGCTCAGGGACTCCCTCGAAAGTGCCGCGACGATCCGTGACGCGCGATCACGCAGCTTGGCGTTGTCGGCCACGACGTTGACCATGTAGCCGTCATGCACATGGCCAAGCCGAACTCCGACCAGAACGGACAACATGTTCAGCGCCACCTTTTGCGCCGTCGCCGCTCCAAGCCTGGTCGACCCGCTGACAACCTCGGGGCCGGTGTCCAGAAGAATGGCTAAATCGGCGGCCTCCAGCAGGGCTGATCCGGCAACGTTTGCGATACCGATGACGGTAACGCCACGACGGGCGGCGGCTTCCGCGACAACAAGAGTATAGGGTGTCTGGCCCGAGGCCGAGAGACAGATCACCACATCACCCTCCGTCAGCCCGGCGGCGGCAAGATCGGCAATGGCAAGCTCGCGGTCATCTTCGACAGCCCCAGTCATTGACAAAAGCGCCGCTACTCCGCCTGCAAACATCATCGGAGTGCGGTCCGGGGCGATGCCGAAGGTCCCAAAAAGCTCCAGACAATCGGCAAGTGCCATCAGGCCCGATGACCCGGCCCCCGCATAGCCCAGCTTGCCGCCGGCGCGCAGCGCTTCTGCCGCCGCTGTAGCTGCCGTGTCGAGAACCGGAATTGCCAGGCGCAGGCTGTCCAACGCGGCCACCTGTGCCGCGAGCAAACGAGTCATTGCCTCCACCCCATCTGCGGCGTGCAAGCCTTCGGAACTTGGATGCCTTGCTTCGGTAGACCACTGCACCATCTGATTCCCCCTCTTAACAGAAGAGGCCAAAATAATACCACTTGTAAAGTACTGATGCGAAACCAGTGATAATGTATAGAAAATGCCAGGAGCGACAATGTTGCTTCCAAAGTGGTATTTATTTGGTATTCTGAATGTGAAGGAGTCGGGATGGCCTATCTGCTTGGCATTGACGGAGGCGGAACCGGGTGTCGGGCGGCTGTTGTCGACCCTGATGGTCGCATCGTCGCCTCTGGCGAATCTGGCCCGGCCATTATCGTCTCTGACTTCGCCGTCGCCGTCGCGAACATTCTGGGGGCGGCCCGATCAGCTCTGGGCCAAGTCGGCATCAACCCGTCTTCCGACGCCCTGAAGGTCGGCCTTGGCCTTGCCGGCGGAAACGCCGAAGGCGCCGTGCGTGATCTTGGCTTTACCCTGCCCTTTCGGCGCATGCGCATTGCGTCCGATGCCGAGACTGCCGCGAAGGGTGCGCTTGGCCAGGCTGACGGAATCCTGGCTGCGATTGGTACTGGGTCTGTCTTTGTGATCCGGCATGCGGGTCGGATCAGGCAGATCGGCGGCTGGGGGTTCACCCTGGGGGACGAAGGATCTGGAGCCAGCATGGGGCGACAGCTTTTGGCCCTGACGCTGAAAATGGCGGATGGTCGACAAGCAGAGTCGGGTCTGTTGCGCGCGCTGCTGGATGAAATGGGGGGCTCGGGAGAGATCCCGCGTTTTGCTGCAACGGCGTCTCCGGCGGACTTCGCAAGGATGGCCCCGCGCGTTCTCGAAACTGACGATCCGGCAGCAGTAGCGATTCGCGATGATGCAGTTCGGGAAGTTGCCGGGGTCATTGCGTTCCTGCAGCCCAATCCGCCCTTGCCGGTCATCATCACTGGGGGCCTGGCCGCCTTTTACGAAAAGCGGCTGGCCGGGAGGTGGGACCTGCGCCCACAGCTAGGAACGGCGCTGGATGGTGCGCTTCTTCTGGCTCGAGAGGTGGCATGATGCAGGATATCTTCTCGCCGAACGGTTTTGACGATGCTGGCGCGGGGCCGCTTTACCTGCAATTGCAGAGACGCATTTCCGACGCGATGACGCAGGGACGGTTGAAAGCCGGAGACAGCCTGCCAGCCGAGCGCGACATGGCCGCGATGACTGGCCTCAGTCGGGTTACGATCCGCAAGGCGGTGCAGGCCCTGGTTTCTGCGGGCCATCTGGTGCAGCGGCGGGGGTCGGGCACCTATGTCGCCGCCCGGGTCGAACGGTTGGAACAGGCGCTGTCGCTGCTTACCTCGTTTACTGAAGACATGGCGCGGCGCGGCAAGACGGTCGATTCGGTCTGGCTGTCGCGCTGCGTCGATGCGCCGGCCCCCGAAGAAGTGATGGCGCTGGGGCTTGGCGCTGGTGACCGGGTGGCGCGGCTGGAACGGGTGCGGCGGTCGGACGGCATTCCACTGGCGATCGAACGCGCCTCGATCCCGGCCTCGGTTCTGGCGGACCCCCAGATTGTCGAAACCTCTCTTTACGCAGCGCTGGGGCTGTTGCGAATGCGTCCGGTTCGGGCGGTGCAACGGATTTCAGCGGCCAATCTCGGCCCGCGCGACGCGGAGTTGCTGGGCGTTCAGCCTGGTGCTGCGGGGCTGAAGATCGAACGGATCGGGTATTTGCCGTCGGGTCGCGTGGTGGAATTCACCCGGTCCCTGTATCGCGGCGATGCCTACGATTTTGCTGTGGAGCTCAAGCTCGCCCAGGAAGGAGAGTGACGATGAAAACCCATATGTTTCAAGAGGTAGGTGAGATTCCGGCCGCCGCCGCGCGCTTCCTTGACCAGTCCGCAGCCGAAGTCAGGGCCGCCGCCGCGGCCATGCGCGAATTGGATCCCCACCTTCTGGTCACGGTGGCGCGCGGGTCGTCAGACCACGCCGCCACCTATCTTAAATACGCGGCTGAACTGCTTGCCGGGGTGCCGGTTGCCTCGATCGGCCCCTCGGTCGCCTCGATCTACAACCGGCCGATGCGACTCAAGGGATCTGTCTGCATCGGTATTTCACAGTCCGGCCAAAGCCCGGATATTGTCGAGATGATGCGGGCGGCAGGACGCGGAGGGGCCTTGGGCATAGCAATCACCAACTTCGCTGACAGTCCGATGGCCAAGGCGTCGACGCATTGTCTGCCGCTGCGGGCAGGGGCCGAGGATTCGGTCGCTGCGACGAAAACCTTTGTCACTTCGGTACTTGCAGGTTTGGCTCTTGTTGCGGAATGGCAAGATGACTCCGCGCTTCGGGCGGCGGTTTCGGATTTACCTTCGGCCATGGAAACCGCCCTTCACCTGGACTGGGGGCTACTATCGGCCCGCCTTTCACGGGCACAGTCGGCCTATGTGCTGGGTCGCGGCCCAGCGTTCTCCATTGCAGCCGAGGCGGCCCTGAAGCTCAAGGAGACCTGCGGCTTGCAAGCTGAAGGCTATTCCGCCGCAGAGGTTCTGCATGGCCCTTCTGCCATCGTGCAGGCAAATTTTCCAGTGCTTGCTCTTGCGGTTGAAGACGCGGCCCAGCCGCATGTCGTGGCTACAGCCGAGCGTCTTGCCGCGCAGGGCGCCGATGTCTTTGTGACCGGTGCAGCGGCCAAGGGTGCTGTCACCCTGCCTTCGGTGCCCGGATTGCATCCACTGGTGGCGCCGTTGGTGCTCGCCGTAGCCTTTTACGCCTTTGTCGAAACGCTTGCCCGGCGTCGGGGCTTTGATCCCGACACGCCGCCACATTTGCGGAAGGTGACGGAGACCCTGTGATGACCACGGCCTACGTTGGTGCGGCGGTCTTTGACGGTTCGTCGCTTACAGGTGACGGTCGCCTTTCCGTTGCGGACGGGCGCGTTGTCGAGAGTCAGGCGAACCGTGAAATTCCACTGGATGGCGGCTACCTTCTGCCTGGTCTTCTCGATCTTCAGGTGAACGGTGGCGGCGGGCAGATGGTCTGCGGTCAGATCACCGCCGCCGATCTGCAGGCGCTCTGTGCGGTGCATGCGCAGCTAGGGGCAACCGGCATTCTGCCGACTCTGATCACCGACACAGCCAAAGCCACGGCTGCCGTTTTGGCCGCGGGAGCCACGGCGGCGCGTAACATGGTTTCGGGATTTCTCGGACTGCATCTGGAAGGCCCGCATCTGGACCCCCGGCGCAAGGGCGCGCATGACCCAAGCTTGATCCGGCCGATGACGGATGAAGACCTGAATCGTCTCTGCGACGGCGCAAAGCTGCTTCCATCGCTGATGATCACCCTCGCCCCGGAAAGCGCGACAAATGCGCAAATCAGCGATCTGGCTTCTGCGGGCATTGTGGTGAGCCTTGGCCATTCCGATTGCGGATACGCCAGCGCCATGCGGTCGTTTCAGGCTGGCGCCACTTGTGTCACCCATCTGTTCAATGCCATGAGTCAGATTGGCAACCGAGAGCCGGGCCTTGCCGGTGCGGCCCTGACTGAACCCGTCTTCGCCGGGCTGATCGCCGACGGCACTCACGTCGCGCCCGCGACGATGCGAATTGCCGTGGCCGCGAAGCCAGCGCAGATCTTTCTGGTTTCGGATTGCATGTCCGTTGCCGGAACTCCGGCTACCGAATTCATGTTGGGCGGTCGGCGCATTCTTCGCCGCGACAAGCGATTGACACTCGAAGACGGTACACTTGCCGGGGCCGACCTGACACTGGCGCAAGCAATCCGCACCATGGTCGAAGGCGTCGGGGTGGCGCCCGAGACGGCTTTCGCCATGGCAACGTCGCGACCGGCTGCCGTCCTGTGCCGTGCGGACATTGGCAATCTGCGCCCGGGGGCCAGGGCAGACTTCGTGCACCTTGGCAGTGACTTTTCGCTAAGAGGTGTCTGGCTGGCCGGGCAGCGCGTACTTTGATTTCAGCCTTTACGGAGCCGTTTTTCTTTGGCCGACCTCGGGAATGGCCGGACAGACCGAAACTCTAGTTTCCACGATCATGGACTGGATCGATATCGGGCGCCTCAACCCGGGCGACGTGATCGACGAATCTAAGCTGGTAGCCGAACTCACCATCTCTCGAACGCCCGTGCGCGAGGCGTTGCGGCAGCTAGTCGGCGTATTCCTCGACCTGCGCCTTTGCAAAGTCGGGCGTGATCTCGGGGTGGTACTGTGTGGTCAGGATGCGCAGCCCCAGGCGGAAGGCGCCGATCGGGCGACCGGTATTGCCGCCAAGCGGCTCGGCTCCGGCCGGGAGAGCGGTGACTTGCTCTTTGTGGGCTGCGTAGAGACGGATGTCCCGCCCTTCCATGTTGGTCTCGGTCAACCCGAAGACCCAGCCTTCGGGGTTTGGCCCGACGCTGCCGCCCAGAGCCTTGGCGATAGCCTGGTGGCCGAAGCAGGCGCCAGAGATCGGGCGATCCAACGCCTGGATTTGCCGAATCAAGTCCATCAGCAGAGCAACCCAAGGGTCAGGATCGTGCACCGACGCCGGGCTGCCAGTCACGGTGAAGCCGTCGAACCGGTCAAGGCTTTCCGGGAAGACACCGTCTTTCACAGGTATCACGGGTACAGGCCCAGTCAGGGAGCGACCTCTTAGAAGTCGAGAAAACCTGACTCCGTCCTTGGGGTGAAGCGCTGAAAACTCGCTTTCTTCGGTGTTTGCCATCAAGATTGCGATGTGCATGCTTTGCGGTCTTTGCATATTTATGAACATGTTTAGCATATTCATAATCTATCTTCAGGCAAGAGGTCGCGCATGGCGGTCTGGGTTCCAAAAGATGACGGCCACGCCGATCTTGCCAGCCACGACAGCTTTCTTCAGGGCCCGCCGCACCTTTCAGGAAAGCGAAGCGCCCGAGAATATGCAGACCCGGATCAAGGTCGCCAAGCCTTCTCGAAACCGGGATGGCCGGGTTCGAGCCGGTGATCCGCGCGCTTTGCGCCCCGATCTTCGACGAAGCTCTGGAAAAGGGCAGCTTTGACGCCACCAAAGACATCGCCCGCCAATTGCCGATGCGGATGCTGGGCCGCATCCGTGGCACGCCAGAAGAAGATCTGCCTTGGATGGTGAAAAAGGGCGATGCCCTGATCGCCAATACCGACCCGGATTTCACCAGCCATGTGCCGGACAAGATGACCACAGACAAATTCCGAAAGATGCCCTTTGACT
>JBATAV010000173.1:0-3739 GCA_049662025.1 Paracoccaceae bacterium
GGTAGCGCGTTGGCCAGCGTGTCGGGCAGCGTGTCGGGCAGCGCGTCGGGCAGCGCGTCGGGCAGCGGGCCCGCGACTGCCGATAGGGCGGTGTCTTCGGGTGACGCGGCAGAAGGCGCGGGCACAGGTTCTGGCGCCGGGGTTGATTCGAGTGGAAGCTCGGCCGGACGTTCGGCGGAAAGCTCTGGCGCGGGACCTGCCTTGGGCATTTCGCGGGTGAGAATGCGGATCGCCGCGCGGTCACGCTCGACCGTTTCTCCTGCCGGCAACAGCTTCGCTGCGCCCGCGGCATCGCCGAACCACGGCTCGCCGGTGAAGCTGCCGTCTTCGGGGATCGCCGCAAATCCCAGCGGGTTGAGCTTGTGGGTGACCGCAAAACCCTCGGCTTCCTCAAGCGTTTCGCGCGCCAGAACCGCGACGCGCACGGTCTTGCCCCTGCCCGACCAGTCAAAGACCAGATCGTCGGGCGCATAGGGCGTGCGGCCTTCAAGTGCGGTCAGGATCTGGGTGCGGCGCAGATCGTCGCCGGGGCCGGGGGCCTCGACCTCGAGATAGCGGATCTGCGAGTTCGGGATCACCAGCTTGGTGGTGAAGCCGCCCGGTTCCAGCCCCAGCGCGGTCTTGCGCATGTAGTCCAGCGCATCGTCCAGATCGGGGGCGGCGAAAGGCGTCTCGCCTACGGGGACCCAGCCCTTGCCCGTTCGGTGCAAGAGCTGGATGCTGTCGTCGGTGAAGTTCAGGGCAAAACTGGGTTTCATTCCACGGGTCTAGCATAGGTCTGCGGGGCGCGGGAACGCGCCCTCAAAGTTAGGCGCCTTCCTACAGCAGCTTTTTGCCGAATGAAAGAAAAAGGGCCGTGAACAGACCAAAGTTACCCTTGCGGCGCGCGTCGCAAATACCGAACTGTCCGTTCAGTGCAAGGAGTCACAAATGCTGAACCGTTCCCTTCCCGCCTTCGCCCTGGCTTTGGCCGCATCGCTGCCGCTGGCTGCCCCTGCGGCGCTGGCCGATGCCGCCGCCGCAACCCTGCCCGCAACCCTGGCCGTGACCGGCGAGGGGGTCAGCGAGATCGCCCCCGATCTGGCGGTGCTGTCGATCGGCGTGACCACCACCGGCAAAACGGCCGCCGAGGCGCTGGCGTCGAATTCCGTCGCGCTGGCGGCGGTGCTGCAGCGGCTGCGCGCCGCCGGGGTCGAAGACCGCGATCTGCAGACCTCAAGCCTGTCGGTGAACCCCGACTGGAGCAACTCGAAGATGTCGTCCAGCGGCGTGACCGACATCACCAGCTATACGGCGATGAACGCGGTGACGGTGAAGATCCGCAAGCTGGACAGCCTTGGCCCGGTGCTGGATGCGGCCGTGGCCGACGGAGCCAACACGCTGAACGGGCTGAGCTTCGGCCTCGCTGAGCCGCGCCCGGCGATGGATGCCGCGCGGGGCGCTGCGGTCGACGATGCCCGCGCCAAGGCCGAGCTTTTCGCCGCCGCAGTCGGGCAGAATCTGGGGCGCATCGTCTCGGTCACCGAAGGCGCGGGCCTTGGTGGCCCGGCGCCGATGTACAGCGAGGCCAAGGCCGCCCCGTCGCCGGTGCCGATCGAGGCGGGCGAGCTGTCGTTCAACGCCTCGGTCACGGTGGTCTGGGAACTGGCCGAGTGACGCCGCAAATGGTGTCAGTGCCGGGATAATTCCCGACCAGCGGCGCTTTTGAGGCCCGCTTTCGCCCCATTTCGCCGCTAATCCTGCCCCTGAATGCGATCAAGGCTTCGGGGGTAGGATATGGTTCGCGGACCACTCAGCATGGTGATCGTGGGTTTCATTACCCTGTTCATGTTCGCGCTTGTCGGCTTTGGGCCGCGCTTTCTGGAGAAGATTCTTCCCGAAAGCACCCTGGTCTGGATTGAAGACAATGATGGCTTTGGCGGCCTGCTGAGCATGTCGGGCACGGTCGATATGGCAGACGGGGGCGGCACCAAGGGGGATCCGAAAGACCCCAACAGCCATCTGCGCGACACCGGTGACGGCTGGCAGGGCAGCGCCAGGATCGCCGCCTTGCCGGGGAACCAGCCGGTTTTCGTGGCCGATGTGCTGGACGGTCGCCGTGCAGAGGCCCGCAACGTGGCGCCGCAGACGGTTGGCGTCTTGCAGCCTGTCACCGATTGCCGCTTTACCCCGCCGCAAGCGGGCAGCTTTGTCGCCCATATCGGCGCGCTGGGGAATCCGCCCTATACGATGGCGCTGTCCACCTATGGCGATGCCGAGTTGGCCAAGGCGGTGCGCCAGTTCGCCAAGATCTATCGCAAAAGCGGCCGCAAACAGGTGCATGGCCTGTCAGACCTGAGTTTTACCGACTTTGACGTGATCGTCACCGAAACCCAAAGGCCGGTCTATCTGGTGCTGGAATCGCCCCATGACATGCGGCTGTGGAACATCCTTCTTGCCCCCGGCGCGCGGATCGAGCGGGTGGTGCTGATCGGCGGCAGGCAGGCCGGGGTTGCCAACCTTGACCCCGCCGTCCCGGTCGAGGTGATGCGCAATGCCGAATTGCAGGCCTGCGGCGTGCCGGACGCGCAATATCCGCTGAACCCCGGCCATATGCTGTTTCAATCGCTTGAGGCGGGCATCATGAGCCAGGACGAAGCCGATGAAAGCCTGGGCCGGATCGCTACCCGCGTTGCCGCCTATGAACGCTGGTTCCACGAATCCTTCGGCGTCTCGGCCAATGACACGCTGGCGGGCAACTGGAAAGGCGGCACCGTCGCCGTTGCAGGCCCGGTGCCCACCGATCCGGCCGCCCGCGCGGTCTGGCACCCGGTCAAGGACGGGCCGGCGCTGATCACCACCGACGCCTATGTCGAATACCCTGCGCTGAAGGCCGAGGGCGCCGATTTCGCCTCGCGCGTGGTGGCCATTGCCACCGCCTTTGCCTGGGGCGATCTGAAGAACATCAAGCAGGGGGTGGAATTCTGATGCTGCTCAGGATCGTACTTTTCCTTGGCCTCGGGCTGGTTCTGGCGGGCTTTGGCGCGGCAGGCTGGCAGTATTGGCAAAGCCTTCCGGCCGCTTCGGATGTGGTCGTGGTGGAAGAACCCGCTGCAGAAGAGGGCGCAGCCCCACCCGAACAGGCCGAAGCCACGCCTGATGAAGTGGTGATCGAGCCGGGCCAGAACTGGCTGATCTCGGAGACCGGGGGGCTGGTGCCGCGCCGTGATGTGCGCGTCTTTCTGCAGCAGTCGAAATTCGTCAAGGACCGTAGACTGACGTTCCGCCTGCGTGCGCCGCTGAGCGCGCTGCTTTCGCCGGGCGAAGCCCTGCCCGACAAGATCTACCAAGAGGCTTTTGCCGAGGTGCGGGCCAGCGCCGTGGCAAAGGACCTGTGCGTGCCGCTTCTGAACGGCCTGGCCGAGCAGTGTGCCCTGGCCTCTGCCCAGATGGACGACGACAGTTATGATCCGGCGACCGAGACGGCAGTGTTCCGGCTGGTGCTGGTCTACACGCTGAAACCCGGGGCGGATCCTTTGCCGGATCTGGGAACGCGCAGCCTGCGGATCGACACAATGGACGTCGATCTGACCCGGTCCAAGTCGCCGCAGGCGCTGTTGGAGAAGGCGGTGGCACAGGCCGGTTATGCCTGCGTGGAAGGTTTCCATTGCCGGCTGATGAACATGGATCTGAGCTGGGACTCGCCCGATCGCGCCAGTGGCAGGATGACCTTCGGGGGCCTTATTCCCTTGCCAGAAGG
>JBATAV010000174.1:0-3170 GCA_049662025.1 Paracoccaceae bacterium
CACCAGTTCATCGGCATAGACCCAAGGGAACCCGTGCCGGATCGCCCGCGCCTCGGCCTTGGGGCGCAAGCGGACGACCGGGCGCAAGGGCGCGTCGCCAGACGGGGCGGAGGGCGGGGCGGAATGCGAAAGGGAGGGCTCCATGCCCTCCCCATAGCCGTTTCAAGAAGGCTGCGGCAAGCCGTCAGTTCATCGACGATACCACCAGCGTGCCCGGCCGCGATTCGGATTGTGACACCACCAGCCCGAATTTCGCCGGGTCAACGGTCAGCGCCTTCAACTCGCGGTGCAAGACTTCGGTCAGCCGTTCCACCACCACCACGCGCTGGGTGCGCCCGGCGTAATCCTCGGCGATCGCCCGCGTCCCGCCCGAGGCCTTGATGTCGGCAATGACCAGCCGCGGGCCATCCAGGATTTCACCGGTTTCGGCGTGGCGGATGGTCAGGATGAACTGCAAGGCATGGACGCCGCCAATGGTGTTGCGGGTCTTTTCGGTCAGGCAATGGAAGCGCGTCACCTCCACCTCGGCCACCACCGACAGGCCCGAGGTGAAAGCCCCGGTCCCGGCCTTGGCTGCATCGCTGAAGATGCGGTTCACCTGCTCCAGCCGATTGCCGCGCGGCTCGCCATGCCAGACAACATCGGCATTGGGCATCCAGGTGTCGGCCTCGCTCACCCGCAGGGATGTTGGCACCTTGATCACCACATCGGTGACGTTCAGCGGGATCGCCACTTTCCTGCCCACCGCCACGGTGCTGTCCTTGGTGGCCAGCGACACTTCCGGCGCGGATGCCCCCGACCGCGAGGCGGTATCGGGTTGCACGCAAGCGGCAAGGCCAAGCACCAGGCCAAGCGAAATCAGGGTTTTCAGCGATTTCATGTCGGACTCCTCCGAAAGCATGGGGTCTTGAGACTGGCCCCGATCAATCGTTAGAATGCAGTTCAAATGCGGCGGATTTGGGCGAGCATTGGGACGAAGGTGCGGAATCATTGCGGAGAAGGCGGCCGTCGCCCCGCCAGACGCGACAATTCCCGCTATCCTTGACCATACGGAGGTCTCCGGCGCAGGCAGCGCCTGGACAATCGACTTGTTAGCGCTAACAGTTGCTGTTAGAACGGGCCCGACCCGGAACGCCAGAGGGAAACCCTGCAGATGACACTGAATGCCACCATCGAAGACGTGACCGACCGCATCCGCGCCAGATCGCAAGCCACGCGCAGCACCTATCTTGACCGTATGGCAAAGGCGGCAGCGGCAGGTCCGGCACGGGCGCATCTTTCCTGCGGCAACCAGGCCCATGCCTATGCGGCGATGGGTGCCGACAAGGGCGCGCTGGCAGTCGCGCGGGCGCCGAACCTCGGCATCGTCACTGCCTATAACGACATGCTCTCGGCGCATCAGCCCTATGAAACCTACCCCAGCCTGATCCGCGACGCCGCCCGTCGCGCCGGCGCCACCGCACAGGTCGCCGGCGGCGTTCCGGCGATGTGCGATGGCGTGACGCAAGGCCAGCCGGGGATGGAGCTGTCACTTTTCTCGCGCGACGTGATCGCACTCGCCGCGGGGGTGGCGCTTAGCCACAACTGCTTTGACGCCGCCCTCTTTCTCGGCGTCTGCGACAAGATCGTGCCCGGCCTGATCATCGCCGCCGCCACTTTCGGCCATATCCCGGCGGTCTTCGTGCCTGCGGGGCCGATGCCCTCGGGCCTGCCGAATGACGAGAAATCAAAGGTCCGCAACGCTTTTGCCGAAGGCAAGGCCAGCCGCGAAGAGCTGATGGCCGCCGAGATGGCCAGCTACCACGGCCCCGGCACCTGCACCTTCTACGGCACCGCCAACACCAACCAGATGCTGATGGAGTTCATGGGCCTGCACCTGCCCGGCGCCAGTTTCATCAACCCCGGCACGCCCTTGCGCGAAGCCTTGACCATTGGCGCCACCGACCGCGCGCTGGCGATCACCGCCCTGGGCAACGACTTCCGCCCGGCGGGAGAGATCCTGGACGAGCGCGCCTATGTCAACGGCATCGTCGGGCTGATGGCGACCGGCGGTTCCACCAACCTCGTGCTGCATCTGCCCGCCATGGCCCGCGCCAGCGGAGTGCAGCTGGAGCTTGAGGACTTTGCCGAGATCTCCGATGCCGTGCCGCTGATGGCCAAGGTCTACCCCAACGGCCTGGCCGATGTGAACCACTTCCACGCCGCGGGGGGCCTGCAATTTCTCATCGGCCAACTGCTGGACGCGGGCCTTCTGCACCCCGATGCGCGCACCGTCCACGGCGACGGCCTGCAGGCCTATCGCAACGAGGCCACCCTGAAAGGCGGCAAGCTGGCCTGGCAACCGGGCGCCAGCGCCAGCCTGAACGACCGCATCCTGCGCCCCGCCTCAGACCCGTTCGCGGCTGTCGGCGGGCTGAAACAGCTGACCGGCAATCTTGGCCGCGGGGTGATCAAGGTCTCGTCCGTCGCCGCAGACCGCCATGTGATCGAGGCCCCGGCCCGCATCTTCCACAGTCAGGACGCGGTGAAAGCCGCCTTCAAGGCGGGCGCGTTCACCTCCGACACCATCGTCGTGGTGCGCTTTCAGGGCCCGCAAGCGAACGGGATGCCCGAACTGCACGCGCTGACCCCCACCCTTTCCGTGCTGCAAGACCGTGGCCTCAAGGTCGCCCTTGTCACCGATGGCCGGATGTCGGGCGCCAGCGGAAAGGTCCCCGCCGCCATCCATGTCTCGCCCGAGGCGGCCTGTGGCGGTCCCCTCGCCCGGCTGCGCGACGGCGATATCGTCCGGCTCGACGCTGACGCGGGCACGCTTTCGGTCCTGGCCGCCGATTTCGAGACCCGCCGCCCCGTCACCGCCGACCTGTCTGCCAACGGCCACGGCATCGGCAGAGAGTTGTTCGAGGCCTTCCGCCGCACTGTCGGCCCCGCCGACACCGGCGCAAGCGCGGTGGTCTGAACCACGAATCTCGCGTCGGAGGCGCCGACGGAAACCTCAAGCGATACCTTGCGAAGGACAAACCCATGACCCCCTCCGACCAATCCCGAAAAGCCGCCGAGATCTGCCGCCTTGCCCCCGTCGTGCCGGTGCTGGTGATCGACGATCTTGCCCATGCAGCACCCTTGGCGCGGGCGCTGGTCGCTGGCGGCCTGCCCGCGCTGGAGGTGAC
>JBATAV010000175.1:0-2606 GCA_049662025.1 Paracoccaceae bacterium
GCCTCTTCCAGATCGCCGCGTTCGATGGTGCCCAGCGTCTGCGCCGCCTCGCGTGCCCAGATCCCCGACAGGCAATCGGCCTGCAACTCGATCCGAACCGAGATGTCGTTCGATTCGACCTCGCTGACCTGGGCGCGAATCTGGTTGGCCTTGGACAGGATACCCAACTCGTCCTGCACATGATGGCCGACTTCATGCGCCACCACATAGGCGGCGGCGAAATCGCCCTTGGCACCCAGCCGGTCGGACAAGGTGGTGAAGAAGGCGGTGTCGAGATAGACCTTCTTGTCGCCGGGGCAGTAGAACGGCCCGGTCGCCTCGGACGCGCCACCGCAGGCCGAGGGGGTTGCCTCCTTGAACAGCACCAGCTTGGTGGGCGTATATTTCTTCTTCAACTGCTCGGCAAAGACCGCGGTCCAGATTTCTTCGGTATCGGCCAGGGTGACCGAGACGAATTCGCCGGCGGATTTGTCGGCCGCCGTCAGTTCGGTCGCACCGCCGCCGGAGGATTGGCCGTCCAGCCCGCCGGGGCCTAGCAGCTGGCTGGGGTCGACGCCCAGAAACATCGCGATCAGCACGATGACGATGGCACCGGCGCCGCCCACCCCGGCAGTGCGCCCGGCCGACATGCGGCGGCGGTCCTCGATGTTGCTGCTTTGGCGGCGACCCTTCCATTCCATCGTGGAACCCCTTCCCTGCACCTCGGGCGCCATGCCCGCATGACGGATTGTTACCCGCTCGCCCGCAGGACCGGAAGCGAAAGCATCGCGCATCGGTGACTTCCGCCTCTTCGCGGGTCAAGCTATGGTCGCGCCGCAATACAGGATGCGAGGCCCCGATGCTGCCCAACCGAACTCAGGCGACCACTCTGGCCGGCCTCGGCTCTGCCCTGATGCTGGCGGGGGCCTTCGGCTTTCAGTGGATCGGCGGCATGCCGCCCTGCCATCTGTGCCTGTTGCAGCGCTGGCCGCATGCGGCGGCAGTGGTGATCCTGATCCTGGCGCTGGCCACCGGCTGGCGCTGGCTGGCCTGGGTGGGCGCGCTGGCGGCGCTGACCACCGCCGGGATCGGGCTGTTTCACGCCGGGGTCGAGCAGGGCTGGTGGGACTATGTCTCGTCCTGCACCCAGGGCTCGATTGCCGGGCTGTCGGCATCTGACCTGCTGAACCCCGCCGCCGACATCGCCCCTCCGGCGCGCTGCGACCAGATCCCCTGGTCGATGTTCGGCATTTCCATGGCGGGCTGGAACGCCATAATCTAGACCGGACTTGCCACGATCTGGGCCTTCGCCGCGACCCGCCGCGACTGAGCCGGGATAACGGGGGGCCAGCCCCCTCGCCCTTGCGGGCTCACCCCCGGAGTATTTCCAAAGGCGCAAATGATCAGGTGGGCCTCTTGCGGTTTGCGCCTTTCAAAATACTCCCGCCGGAGGCGTCCGCCGCCACCCCGGGCGACGGTCCCCGTTTGGGACCCGCCTCAGGTGCCGCCGGTCAGCGGCGCCACGCCGAACAGCCGGGCGTGTTCCTGAATGGCGAAGCGGTCGGTCATCCCTGCCACATAATCCGCGACGATCCGGGCCAGCGCGGTTTCATCCGCTGCTGCCTGCACATCCGTGCACCATTCCTCGGGCAAGAGGTCGGGGTGTTGCAGGAACAGCGGAAAGAGGCCGTCGATCACTTCGGTGACCTGCGCGCGCACCTCCATCACCGAAGGCGCGCGGTACATGCGGTGAAACAGGAACGACCGCACCGCCTTCAGATCCTGATAGAGCGGCTTGGAAAACCGGATGATCGTCATGCCCATGTGGCGGATGTCATCGACCGATTGCGGCTGGGCAGCGGTCAGCCGGTTCTGCGCCACCGCGATCACGTCTTCGACCATCCGGCCGAACACCCGCCGCAGCGCCTCGTGCCGCCGGCGCATCCGGTCAAGGCCGGGATAAAGCGCATCGACCTCGGCAAAGGCGGGGCCGGAAACCGGCAACTCCATCAGGTCTTCTTCGGTGAACAGGCCCGAGCGCAAGCCGTCATGCAGATCGTGGTGCGAATAGGCCACGTCATCGGCAATCGCGGCCACCTGCGCCTCGGCGCTGGCGTGGGTGTCCAGTTCCAGATCCCAGCCGGCGTTCACCTCGGCCAGCGCATAGGGCAAGGGGCCCGCGTGTTTGGGGTCTGCGTTCGGCCCGGTCACCGGCCCGTTGTGCTTGGCGATGCCTTCCAGCGATTCCCAGGTCAGGTTCAACCCGTCGAAATCGGCATAGTGCCGTTCCAGCCGGGTCACGATCCGCAAGGCCTGGGCGTTGTGATCGAACCCGCCATAGGGCGCCATCAGCCGCGCAAGCGCGTCTTCGCCGGTATGGCCAAAGGGGGTGTGGCCGAGGTCATGCGCCAGCGCGATCGCTTCGGCCAGGTCGGTGTTCAGACCCAGCACCCCGGCAATGGTGCGTGCCACCTGCGCCACTTCGATCGAATGGGTCAGACGGGTGCGGTAGTAATCGCCCTCATGTTCGACAAAGACTTGCGTCTTGTGCTTCAGCCGCCGGAAGGCGCTGGAATGGATGATCCGATCGCGGTCGCGCTGGAAGGCCGAGCGGAACGAACTGAAGC
>JBATAV010000176.1:0-1832 GCA_049662025.1 Paracoccaceae bacterium
CAGGCGGCGGCGTTTCAGCGCATTGCCTGGGCGGCGGTGCAGGCGTTTCCGGCGCAGGCCGCTGCGGCAGAGGCGGCGGTCTTGCCTGTCGCACCCACCGCGGAGCCGGTGACGGAGTTGCCCGCCGTGTCCGAGCCGCAGGCAGTCTGGGTGGCGCCGCCGATGCCTGCCTTTGCGCCGGTCACCAACCCCAATCTGACAATCGGGTTGGCCGGGGTGAACGACTGGTCGGTGCAACAGCCCTTCCTTGACCTGATGAAGACGGCGCGGCCCTGGGTCGGGCATCTGCCGGGGCAATGGGGCGGTTGGGAAGAGGCTGATCTGCGCGCCGCCGGGGTGCTGGACGCGCAGGGTTGGCCGCTGCGGCTGCCGCCTGAAATCACTGGTATATCGACGCTGATCCTGACCGACCTGCCTGCGGATGCGGGCGGCGTGGCCGGGCGGTATGAGCTGACCTTTGACGGGCAGGGCGATCTGGCGTTGACCGGGTTGGCGAAGGAGATCGACCGCTCGCCGGGGCGGATCGTGTTTGACTATGCGCCGGGCGAAGGGGCAGTGATTCTGACGATTTCGGCGCTGGACCCGGACGACCCGATCCGCAATATCCGCGTGGTGCGCGCCGACCGGGCGGCGGCGCTGGCAGAGGGGCAGTTCTTCAACCCCGATTGGCTGGCGCGGATCCGAGGGGTGAAGGGCATCAGGTTCATGGACTGGATGGCGACCAATGATTCCACCCTTTCCAGTGTGGAGGACCGCCCGAAGGTTGGTGACTACACCTGGGCCCGTATCGGTGTGCCGGTGGAGGTGATGGTGGCCCTGGCAAATGAATTGCACGCCGAGCCCTGGCTGACCCTGCCGCATGCCGCCAGCGACGATCTGGTGCGCGCCTATGCCGGCATGGTGAAGGCCGGGCTGGATCCGGGATTGCGGGTCTGGGTGGAATATTCCAACGAGGTCTGGAACTGGCAGTTTGCGCAGGCGCATTGGGCCGAGGCGATGGGCAAGGCGCGCTGGGGCCAGGATGGCACCTGGCTGCAATTCTACGGGCTGCGTGCGGCCGAGGTGATGGGGGTGTTTTCGGCCGAGATGGGCGAGCCGGCGCGGGTGGTGCGGGTGGTGGCGACCCAGACCGGGGTGAAGGGGGTGGAAGAGCAGATCCTGATGGCGCCGCTGGCGGTGGCCGAGGGGCTGGCGCCTCCGGTCGACAGTTTCGATGCCTATGCGGTGACGGGGTATTTTTCCGGCCTTCTGGGGGCCGAGGCGAAGATTCCGGCGGTGCGGGGGTGGCTGGTGGAAAGCGCTGCTGATGCGTCGGCCAAGGCAGTAGAGGCCGGGTTGACGGGCGATGCGGCGGTGGGTTTCGTTGCCACGCACCGGTTTGATCTGGCGGTGGACCGCGCGGTGGCCGAACTACGCAACGGCGCCTCGACCGGGGAAGGCGAGGACACGCTGCAGCAGCTTCTGACCGACACGCTGCCGTATCAGGCGACGGTGGCGGCGCGGCATCGCCTGAAGCTGGCGATGTACGAAGGCGGCAGCCATGTGGTCGGCTATGGTCCGGCGGTCGAGGACGCGGGTCTGACCGAATTCTTCGTGGCACTGAATTACGCGGACGGCATGGGCGCGCTCTATGGTGATCTGCTGGCGGGCTGGGCGCGGGTGTCGGACCAGCCGTTCAACGCCTTTGTCGACCTCTATCGCCCGAACAAATGGGGCAGTTGGGGTGCGCTGCGGCATCTGGGCGATGAGAACCCGCGCTGGCTGGCCCTGGCCAGGGGGTGCCAGGGGTGCTGAGCCTGATCATCCCGGCGTCGAACGAAGCGGCCTGGATC
>JBATAV010000177.1:0-4023 GCA_049662025.1 Paracoccaceae bacterium
CCTTCTGCCTGATGCCGCGCCCTGCCATCGACGCGGCGCTGGCCGCCTTCCCCGCGGCGCGGCTGGAGGCGCTGGCCTAGGATCCCAATTCGGACTTGCAGGTCCGAGCCGACTCGCTGACCGCGACGATCACCTTCTTGGCGGCATCGCCAACGACTGAAGCATTCACTGCGGCGATATCTTCAGGCGTCACCGCAACCGCCATCTTGCCATCGAAACAGCGGCGCAGTCCCTGCGCCTTTTCCGCGCTCAGGCCAGCGGAGTACTGGTCAAGGTTCGCCTTCACGATCGAATCGTAGGCCGCCAGGTCCGGCAAGATGCCGAACCCTTCCTGACAGCTGTAAGGCGCCATGGTGTTCTGGCCGCCCAGCACCACCGCCTCGCGTCCGCGCAGGGTCTTGCAACCCCAGTCGCGGGCAAAAGCGGGCATCCGCGCGTTGATGTCGATCCAGATTTCCAGCCCGTCCATGCCATAGACGCCGCGCTGCGGCGAAATCGTCTCCATCGCGGCGGTGTGGTACCATTTGCCGATTATCATCCCGAAAAACGCCACCACGACCAATAGGGCCACAACCACCATTTTTCTGATCCGTTGCATGACCTTGTCAACCCCTGACTGAAATTTTCCGGCTGCCCGATTAGCGCGCCGCACTGCCGTATGCAAGCGCAGAAAGTTATCATGCCGCACCCGCCTGGTTGACTTTGGTTAAGGCCCGCCTTAGCCGGTGGGATCACACGAACGTCACTTGAAACTGCTACGGGAAGGATTCCGCCATGCGCGAAGTCATGACCAAGAGCATGGCCCGCAATATCTTCTACGGCGGCTCCCTGTTCTTCATCATCATCTTCGTGGGCCTGACAGCCCATTCACATTACTACATCACCCAGGTCTCCACCGATGAGGCGACCCTCACCCCCGAAGTGGCCGCAGGCAAACTGCTTTGGGAAAGGCATTCCTGCATCAACTGCCATACCCTTCTGGGCGAAGGCGCCTATTTCGCACCCGAACTGGCCAATGTGATGACCCGTTGGGGCGTCGCGCCCGGTGACCATGAAGGCGCCTTCGACGCGGTGAAAGGCTGGATGGACGCGCAGCCCTCGGGCGTCGCGGGCCGTCGCCAGATGCCTAACTTCAATCTGACAGACGAAGAATACCGCAACATCGCCGAATTCCTGCTCTGGATCAATACGATCAAGGCGCAGGGCTGGCCGCCGAATGATGCGGGCTGAGGAGAGACACCCATGAAATACCAATCGCAGAAAATCGCGCTGGCCTACTTCGTCGTGGCCATGACGCTGTTTGCCGTGCAGGTCAGCCTTGGCCTGATCCTGGGCTGGATCTATGTCGATCCGAACTTCCTGGCCGAGATCATGCCCTTCAACGTGGGCCGGATGCTGCACACCAACAGCCTGATCGTCTGGCTGCTGCTGGGCTTTTTCGGCGCCGCTTACTACCTGGTGCCCGAGGAATCCGAGCGCGAGCTCCACTCGACCAAGCTGGCCTGGCTGCAGCTGGGCATCTTCGTTCTCGGCACCGCCGGGGTGGTTGTGACCTATCTCTTCAACCTCTTTGACGGCAGCTATCTCTTCGGCAACGAAGGGCGAGAGTTTCTTGAGCAGCCGCGCTGGGTCAAGATCGGCATCCTCGTCGCCGCTCTGATCTTCCTTTACAACATCACGATGACGGTTCTTGCGGGCAAGAAAACCGCGATCACCAACATCCTGCTTCTGGGCCTCTGGGCGCTGTCGCTGCTGTGGGTGTTTGCCTTCATCAACCCCGACAACCTGGCTCTGGACAAGATGTACTGGTGGTATGTCGTCCATCTCTGGGTCGAAGGCACCTGGGAATTGGTGATGGCCTCGATCCTGGCCTTCCTGATGCTCAAGCTGACGGGGGTCGACCGCGAGGTCGTGGAGAAATGGCTTTACGTCATCGCCGCCCTGGCACTGTTTTCGGGCATCCTCGGCACCGGACACCACTACTACTGGATCGGCACGCCGGGCTACTGGCAGTGGATCGGCGACGTCTTCTCGTCGCTGGAAATCGTGCCCTTCTTCGCCATGATGTCCTTTGCCTTCGTCATGGTCTGGAAAGGCCGCCGCGACCATCCCAACAAGGCCGCCCTTCTGTGGTCGCTTGGCTGCGCCACGCTGGCCTTCTTTGGCGCCGGCGTCTGGGGCTTCCTGCACACGCTGCACGGGGTGAACTTCTACACCCATGGCACGCAGATCACCGCAGCACACGCCCACCTGGCGTTTTACGGCGCCTATGTCTGCCTCAACCTCGCGATCATCACCTATGCCATGCCCCACCTGCTTGGGCGTGACCCCTACAACCAGGTGCTGAACATGGCCTCGTTCTGGCTGATGTCCTCAGGCGTGGTGTTCATGACCTTCACGCTGACCTTTGCGGGCACCATCCAGACCCACATGCAGCGCGTCATGGGCGACTATTACATGGACGTGCAGGACCAGCTCTGGCTGTTCTATGCCATGCGCTTCGGTGCGGGCGTGGCGGTGGTGCTGGGCGCGACCCTGTTCATCTACTCGGTCATGGTCCCACGCCGCGAGATCGTGACACCCGGCCCGCTGGAACAGGGCCGCATGGAGCAAGATCCCGACCACGTGGCCGCGGAGTGATGCAGATGGACGGTTCCCAAATCCTGAAGGGGGCGGCTGACGCCCCCTTCTACCTGCCCCAGGCCGACGAGGTTGCGGTGTTCACCGCCGCCGCCGCCCACCGCCTGCCGGTCTTGCTGAAAGGCCCCACCGGCTGCGGCAAGACCCGCTTTGTCGCCGCCATGGCCCACCGCCTTGGCCGCCCGCTCTACACCGTCGCCTGCCACGATGACCTGTCGGCGGCAGACCTGATCGGTCGCTACCTGCTGAAAGGCGGCGAAACCGTCTGGGTCGACGGCCCCCTGACCCGCGCCGTGCGGCAAGGCGCCATCTGCTACCTCGACGAGGTGGTCGAGGCCCGCAAGGACGTGACCGTCGTCCTCCACCCGCTGACCGACGACCGCCGCATCCTGCCGATCGACCGCACCGGCGAAGAGTTGCAGGCGCATCCCGATTTCCTGCTGGTTGCCTCCTACAACCCCGGCTACCAGAACATCCTGAAAACGCTGAAACCTTCCACCCGGCAACGCTTCGTCGCGCTGGAATTCACCTTTCCGCGCCCCGAACACGAAATCCCCGTGGTCAGCAGAGAATCCGGCCTGCCCGAGGCCCAGGTCCAACCCCTCGTCCGGCTGGCAAACAAGCTGCGCGCCATGAAGGGCCAGGACCTGGAAGAGGGTGTCTCGACCCGCCTTGTCGTCTACTGCGCCACCCTTATCGCCGGCGGCATGGCCGTCGACCGCGCCATCCGCGCCGCGATGATCGAACCACTGACCGACGACCCGGATGTGAAGGCCGGGCTCCGCGATCTAGTGACCGCCGTTTTCGGGTGAGGCCGGCGATGTCACGGATCGACTTCGAGCCATGGGAACCCGAAGAATCCATCGGGAAACTGTGGCACGCCTTTGCCAGTCGTCTGGACGGTGATCCCGTCCACGACGGAGCCCGTGTCCTGCTTTCTCAGGTAGGCGGTCGGCTGGCAGTCCTTTTCCGCGGCCTCGGCGGCGACCCTGCCGTCGAGATCAAACCGGTGGCCGAGGAAACCAGCCACCACCGCCTGTCGTTCCTGCGCCGCCTCGGCACCTGGCGCGACACCACGCCGCGCGCCAGCTTTGACGGTGCCGCCCTGCGCTTGCCCGAAAGCCTGGCCACCTTTCCTGCGGCTGAAGCGAACGCCGCCCTTTACCTGTGGCTTGCCGCCGCCGCCCCCGCCCTGCAATCCCTGCCGCAACCGCAAACCGACGACCCGCTGCGAGCTGACCTGGACGCCATCGCCACCGCGCAAGCGATGACCGAGGCCGCCCTGCAAAATGCCCCCGGCCTGCGCAAACTCCACGCCGACCTTGCCGCCGCCACCCTCCATTTCCGCCGCACCGCCCCCCTCCCCCCGGCCGAAGCCGCCGT
>JBATAV010000178.1:0-1815 GCA_049662025.1 Paracoccaceae bacterium
TCCAGCCAGACCAAGGACAAGCTGGTCTCCAGCGAAGTCCGCCCGGCGGTGGAGAACCTGGTCAACGAAAAGCTGGCCGAATGGTTCGAGGAAAACCCCGCCAACGCAAAGGTCATCGTTGGCAAGATCATCGAGGCAGCGCTGGCCCGCGAAGCCGCTCGCAAGGCGCGCGAGCTGACCCGCCGCAAGACCGCGCTGGATGTCGCCAGCCTGCCCGGCAAGCTGGCCGATTGTCAGGAACGCGACCCGGCGAAATCCGAAATCTTCCTGGTCGAGGGCGACAGCGCCGGCGGTTCTGCCAAACAGGGCCGCAGCCGATCAAATCAGGCCGTCCTGCCGCTGAAGGGCAAAATCCTCAATGTCGAACGCGCCCGTTTCGACCGCATGTTGGGCAGCCAGGAAATCGGCACGCTGATCACCGCGCTCGGCACCGGCATTGGCCGCGACGAATTCGATATCAAGAAACTGCGCTACCACAAGGTCGTCATCATGACCGACGCCGATGTCGACGGCGCGCATATCCGCACCCTGATCCTGACCTTCTTCTTCCGCCAGATGCCGGAACTGATCGAGGGCGGCTATCTCTACATCGCCCAGCCCCCGCTCTACAAAGTCGCCCGCGGCAAGTCCGAGGTCTACATCAAGGACCAGCCCGCGCTGGAAGATTACCTGATCGAGATGGGCATCGAAGGCGCCATCCTGCGCCTTGGCAGTGGCGAGGAACTGGCCGGGGCCGATCTGCTTCGTGTCATTGAAGGCGCACGCCAATTCCGCCGCGTGCTGGATGCCTTCCCCACCAACTATCCGCGCGGCATCCTCGAACAGGCCGCCCTTTCCGGCGCCTTCGATCCCGGTCAGGCCGACGCCGACCTGCAGGCGGTTGCCGATACGGTCGCCCGCCGTCTGAACCTCATCGCGCCCGAATTCGAGCGCGGCTGGCACGGTCGCATCACGCAAGACCACGGCATCCGCCTTTCCCGCATCCTGCGCGGCGTCGAAGAGCTGCGCACGCTGGACGGGGCCGTCCTGCGCTCGGGCGAGGCGCGGCGGCTAGGCCAGATCTCGGGCCAATACCGCGACATCTACCGCGACCCGGCCCGGATGGTCCGCAAAGACCGCGAACAGCAGGTCTTCGGCCCCACCGACCTTCTGAAATCCATCCTGGCCGAGGGCGAAAAGGGCCTGACCCTGCAACGCTACAAGGGTCTTGGAGAGATGAACCCCGAACAGCTGTGGGAAACCACTCTGGACCCCGAAGCTCGCACCCTCTTGCAAGTGAAGGTCGACGATCTGGCCGAGGCCGACGACATCTTCACCAAGCTGATGGGCGATGTCGTCGAACCCCGGCGCGAGTTCATCCAGGCGAACGCGCTATCGGTCGAGCATCTCGATTTCTGACGCCTCAGACCGGCAGATACCACAGCGCCAGAAACGGCCCCGCGCCCGACCGCATCGAATGCAGGATGCCGGGCGGGTTATAGACCGCGCCCTCAGGGCCGGGGTCTGTCCAGTCCATTTCCGCATTCCACCATTCGCCGGGGGCCAGCGACAGGTAAATCTCTTCCGGCGGGTGGGTGTGCGGCGCATAGGTCACGCCCGGCGCCATCACCGTGGCACCCACCCAGACATCGTCGCGCTCTTCCAGACCACCGGGCCCCAGGATCATCGCATTCGCATGGCCATTCCAGAATGTGGCATCCGCCGGGTCCGCCGTCCGCCGCCGCCGCCACACCAGATCGCCTGCAAACGCCGCAAAACCCGCAACCAGCCCGGCGCGCGGCCCGTCTGCCCCCAGCGCCAGCGCCGGGCCAATCC
>JBATAV010000179.1:0-2860 GCA_049662025.1 Paracoccaceae bacterium
GGGTGGCGCGGACTGGCCACCGGGGCCGGTCACGCGCCCGGCCCCCGAGGGGACGCAGGCCGAGGTCAGGGCGGCGAGGGTTGCAAGCGAGAAGATTCGTCGGGTGATCATGGGCTGCCTGTCCTGATTTTGGGCCAAGCCTAGCCGATAAGAAGACGGGTCGCAAAGGGGGGTGTCCCGAGTCGGGACGCTTTTCCACCCGTGGAAAATCAAGGACTTGGCCAGCCGATTTAAGACTTCGTTTACTTTTCGCCACTCTCATCGCCCTGCCGCCGCAAGGCAAAGGCGATCTGGCGCAGCATGCCGTGGAAGGTCTGCACCTCGGCCCGCGTCAGGCCAAGACGTCCCCACATGTTGCGCAGGTTGGCCTTCATCGCCGGCGCCTTGTCGGCGGGAAAGAAGAAGCCCGCCGCGCCCAGCCGGTCCTCATAGTGATCGCCCAGACTGTGCACATCGGCGCGGCTGGCCAGATCCTTGCCCGCAAATTGCATCACCGAAGGCGGCACCTCGGCGCCCTGTCGCCCCCATTCATAGGCCACAAGCAGCACCGCCTGCGCCAGGTTCAGCGAGAAGAAATCGGGGTTCACCGGTATGGTGACGATGGCATTGGCATGGACGATGTCGTCATTTTCAAGCCCCGCCCGTTCGGGGCCGAACAGGAGACCCACCTTCTTGCCCTGAGCCGCAAAGGCCCGCGCCATCGCCATGGCGCGTTCCGGTGTCACGATCTCTTTCACCAGTTCGCGCCCGCGCGCGGTGGTGGCAAAGACGAAATCGCAATCGGCCACGGCAGCGGCCACGTCCGGAAACAGCCCCGCATGATCGAGCACCCGCCCCGCGCCGGAGGCCATGGCCACCGCCCTGGGGTTGGGCCAGCCGTCGCGCGGATCCACAATGCGCAGCCGGTCCAGCCCGAAATTCAGCATCGCCCGCGCGGCACCGCCGATATTCTCGCCCATCTGGGGACGCACGAGGATGAGAACCGGAAGGATCATGCGCCGCCTGTCGAAAAACTGCAAAGCCGCCTGATACGCCTTCGGTTGGCATGAAACAAGGGTGGCGCGGGCTGCGCCTTGCCATGTAGCCAAGGCCGGGAAAGGCTGATAATCGGGGCGAGACTTTGCACCCGAGGACCGCCATGGCCGCCGAAGACCGCCCGCAGATCACCCTGATCACCCCGCCGACCTTTGCGCTGGAGGTCTTTCCCACCACGCTTGCGCGGGTGCTGGACGGGGCCGAGATCGCCTGCCTGCGGCTGTCGCTGGCCAGCAAGGACGCCGATGTGCTGTCGCGCGCGGCGGATGCCTGCCGCGAGGTGGCGCATGCGCGCGATGTGGCGATCGTGGTCGACAACCACATCGGCCTGGCCGAGCGGCTGGGGCTGGACGGGGTGCATCTGACCGACGGGGCGCGGACCGTGCGCAAGGCGCGCAAGGATCTGGGCGCCGATGCCATCGTCGGCGCCTTTTGCGGCGCGACCCGGCATGAGGGGATTTCGGCGTCCGAAGCGGGGGTGGATTACGTCGCGTTCGGGCCGGTGGGCACGACGGGCCTGGGCGACGGGTCGCTGGCCGACCGGGAGTTGTTTCAGTGGTGGTCCGAGATGATCGAAGTGCCGGTCATTGCCGAAGGCGGGCTGACGGCAGAGCTGGTGGCAGCCTTTGGCCCGATCACCGACTTCTTCGGCATCGGCGAAGAAATCTGGGGTGCGGACGACCCCGCCGCCGCGCTGAAGGTGCTGCTGGCGCCGCTGGGCTGACCAGACCTATCGTTCGGCCAGCGTATGCTTGGTGCGGATCACCCTTTCGCAATATTGTGCCAGGGCCTTGCGGTCTTCGAACCCGTCGGCGGGCACCGGCGGGTGCAGGATGACTTCGACCCGTCCATGGTGCGGCGCGGCCAGCATCATCAAGAGGTGGGGGCCGAAATCCATGTCGCCCCACCAGCCGTAAAAGCGCGGGTCGGCCCCTGCGGGTGCGTGATAGATTACCGAAACCGGCTGAATGAACATCACCTGCTCCAGCCCATGGGTGTAGAACGCCTGAAACAGCGAGGATTTGAACGGCAACACGCGGATTGCATCCGTGCTGGTGCCTTCGGGGAAGAACAGAAGTCGGTGGCCGGCGCGCAGGCGGTCTTCGAAGATGGCCTGCTGGACCTTTGCCTCGGCGCCGCGGCGGTTGATGAAGACGGTGCCGGTGGCGCGCGCCAGCCAGCCGATGCCGGGCCAGCCCGAGACCTCGGACTTGGCGACGAAATAGACCTGCTCGACCGCGTTCAGGGTGAAGACATCCATCCAGGAGGCATGGTTGGCGACGACGGCGCCCTTTTCGGTCATCGGCGTGCCGGTGACGGTGACGCGCAGGCCAAAGATGCGCAGCGCCGTGCGGCAGACGAATTGGGTGATATGGGGGGTGACCGGGCGGGATGGACCGCAAAGGGGGGCCTCCCCCAGCCGGACCAGCAGCAGCACGGCCAGGCCGCCATAGGTGACCAGGCCAAGAGCCCCGCCTTTGGTCAATGCGCGCAGCCAGCCGAAGGGGCCGACGCGCCGATGGGGAATCGGGGCGTTCTGCCAGTTATCGCTCACGCCGGGCCTTTCTTGCGGATGTAGAAATCGCGGTGCCTGGCCGACATCCGGCCGGTATCCATCACCAGGCAGACATCGGTGGTGTTGAAGGCGTGGTCGACCCAGGCGCCATCGCCGACAAAGCCGCCAAGGCGGAGGTAGGCCCTGATCAGCGCGGGCATCGCGGCCATGGCGGCGCGGCGGTCAAGCTGATCGGCGGGGATGCGGCACATCTCGGCGCGGCCTTGGGCAAGGGCTGTTACGCGCATGTCTGGAGGGGCAAGGTGGTGG
>JBATAV010000180.1:0-2908 GCA_049662025.1 Paracoccaceae bacterium
CCCGATTTCATTCTGACCGTCGAAATCGTGCCGGGCCTTGATGTGTCATCGCAGGCGCAACTGCTGGAACGACCGGTTGCCGAGCCAGGGCTTACACTGGCTTTCATCAGCCATGACCTCAGCGTGATCCGCCGCCTTTGCAGCCGCATGCTGGTCTTGCATCAAGGGCAGATCGTTGAGACGGACGAAACTGAACGTCTGTTCGTAAACCCACAAGCGGCCTATTCGCGAGAGCTGCTGGAGGCAATTCCGCTACCCGATCCGGATCAGGTCGGGTGGTAACCCGTTACGGATGGGGGTTCCGTACCGGCAGGCGTTCCCAGTCGGGTCGCCATTCCACCCTTTCGCAGCCGGAAAACCGGGCCATCCGTTCCAGTTCGCTTTCCAGACTTTTGCGGCGACCGGTGCCGATGCCTTGCCCGGGTTCCGGCCAGAAGGCGGCGACGCGCAGGGCGCCCGCATCGCGGTGGGCCTTGGCGTCGATCCGGCCGATCAGCCGTGCCCCTTCCAGCACCGGAAAGACGTAATAGCCGAAGGTCCGCCTGGGTTCAGGTACGAAGACCTCGATCCGGTAGCGGAAGCCGAACAGACGTTCGGCGCGCTTGCGATCACGCAGCGCCGGGTCGAACGGCGACAGGATTCGCAAGCGGGTGGGCGGTTCGGGCGGGGCCTCGGTCAGGGTTTCCGGCCATAGAAACGACTTGCGCCGCGCGCCGTCGGCGCCTTCCACCTCGGCTTCGATGATCCGGCCCGCCGCCAAAGCCGCACGACACCAATCGCGCGCATCTTCGGGCGAAATCAGCCCCCAATAGGCCGCCAATTCGCCGCTGGTGGAAAATCCAAGCCGGTCCAGAGCCGAAGCACAGGCCCAGTCCACTGTTTCTTCACATTCATGAACAGCGGTTCGGCAATCTGTCGGGATCACCCGCTCGGTCAGGTCATAGACCTTGCGGAACCCGTCGCGGCGGGTCACCGCCAGCTCTCCGACCCGCCACAGATATTCTAGCGCGGCCTTCGACGGATGCCAATCCCACCAGCCACCCTTGCCGCGCGCCTCACCCTCACCGACCTCGGCGCTGGTCACCGGGCCATGGTCTTGCACCCGCGCCAGAACTTCGTCGAACTTCTCGTGGAACCCGTCGCGCTGCCAGCCGGTCCAACGGTCGACCAGCCGCCCACGGTCGCGGGCAAAGCGGTGCTTCCAGTGGCCGTAGACCGACACCTGCAGAATCGAGGCGTCATGCGTCCAATGTTCCCACAGCGCGCGGTCCTGCTCGATCAACCGTTTCAACGCCAATGGCTGATAGGTCTGGCGGCGTGACCACAAGATCATGTGGTGCGCGCGTTCAACCGTGTTGATGCTGTCAACCTGAACGAAGCCGATGCGACCGATCAGATCGGTCAAAGCCCGGCCCTTGGCGGGGCCAACAGGCGCCTCGGCCAGTGCATGACGATCCAGGAAAATCCGCCGCGCCGTGGCATTCGGCAGCAGCGGCAGGCTCACAGCCCTGCCTCGGCCGCGATCTCGCGCGCCGATTTACGTGCCCGTTCGGTGGCCGATTTCAGCTGGCCACAGGCCGCCATGATATCTTCACCCCGCGGGGTGCGGATCGGGCTGGCGTAACCGGCATTGTGAATGATGTCGGCAAAAGCGTGAATCCGGTTGCCGCTGGAGCGTTTGTAAGGTGCGCCGGGCCATTCGTTGAACGGGATCAGGTTGACCTTGGCCGGGATGCCGCGCAGCAATTCCACCAGCCGGTGCGCGTCTTCCTTGCTGTCGTTCACCCCGTCCAGCATCACATATTCAAAGGTGATGCGTTCGGAATTCGACAGCCCCGGATAGGCGCGCAGCGCATCCAGCAAAGTGGCGATGTTCCATCGTTTGTTGATCGGCACCAACTGGTCGCGCACCGCATCGGTGGTGGCGTGGAACGAGACCGCCAGGAGGCAACCGATTTCCGTCGCGGTGCGGGCAATTTCCGGCACGACGCCGCTGGTCGAAAGGGTGATGCGGCGGCGACCCAGCGCGATGCCCTCGCCATCCATCACGATCTTCATCGCGTCGCGGACATTTTCGAAATTGTAAAGCGGCTCGCCCATCCCCATCAGGACGACGTTTGACACCAGCCGGTCCGCCCCCGCCCCTTCGCCCGGCTCGGGCCATTCGCCCAGGTCGTCACGCGCCAGCATGACCTGGCCGACGATTTCCCCCGCCGTCAGGTTGCGGACCAGCTTTTGCGTGCCGGTATGGCAGAACGAACAGGTCAGTGTGCAGCCGACCTGGCTGGAGATGCACAGGGTGCCGCGCCCCTCTTCGGGGATATAGACCACCTCGACCTCATGCCCGCCGGCGATCCGGACCAGGTATTTGCGGGTGCCATCGGCGGAAATCTGACGGCTGACCACCTCGGGCAGCGCCACCACGAACCGCGCGGCCAGAAGCGCGCGATAATCCTTGGCAAGGTTGGTCATCGCCGCGAAATCGCGCACGCCCCAGTAATAGACCCATTGCCAGATCTGCCCGACCCGCATTTTTGCCTGCTTTTCCGGCGTCCCGGCGGCGATCAGGGCGGCGCGCAACTGGTCGCGCGTCAGGCCGACGATGTTCACCGGGCCACCCTCGGGCAATTTGCGCGGCAGGGTCAGCACGTCTTGCGTGATCGGGGCGGTCATGGGGCAGATCTTTCGGTGCGGGCCTTGTCACAGGCGATCTGGCAGAAGTCAGGTCGGGGATATAGTCGATTCCCCGCGAAAACGAAAGCGCCCCGCAGAACGGGGCAACAATGGCAATCTCGCGGCGGTTACTTGCAGCGTTGGCCGGCGTCTTCCATGGCGGCGGTAAAGCCGCGCAGGCTGAAGGTGTCCTTGGTCTGGGTGCCCTTGCCCGATTTCGCCGTCAGCGTGGCAC
>JBATAV010000181.1:0-2896 GCA_049662025.1 Paracoccaceae bacterium
GCATCAAGGCCTGCGCCGCGCGCGGCCCCGGCCCCCAGGACAGCGCATCGGCCAGATCGCGACCCTCGGGTTCACCCGGACGACAGGCGCGCACCAGATCCAGGATCGCCTCCATCACCTTTTCGCCCACCGGCATCCGCCGCACCACATTCTGCGCCGCCAGCAAGCCTTCGGCGGTGAACACCTGATGGCTGTCAGCCTCTTCCGCGCCGGTGGTGGCGATCAGGATATCACGCTCCACCGCGCGGGTCGGGTAATCGACGTCGATCTGCACCAAGAAACGATCCAACTGCGCCTCGGGCAAGGGATAGGTGCCCTCCTGCTCGATCGGGTTCTGCGTCGCCAGCACATGGAACGGCTTGCCCAACGGCCGATGCTCGCCCGCGATGGTCACTTCCTTTTCCTGCATCGCCTGCAACAGCGCCGATTGCGTCCGCGGGGACGCCCGGTTGATCTCATCCGCCATCAAGAGCTGGCAGAACACCGGCCCTTCGACAAAGCGAAAAGCCCGAGAGCCGTCCTTCGCCGTCTCCAGCACTTCGGACCCCAGAATATCGGCAGGCATCAGGTCCGGCGTGAACTGCACCCGGTTGGCATCCAGCCCCATCACCGTGCCCAGCGTATCGACCAGCCGCGTCTTGCCCAGACCCGGCAGCCCCACCAACAGCGCATGCCCGCCGCAAAGCAGACTGGCCAGCACCAGATCGACCACCCCCTCCTGCCCGATGAAGCGCCGGTTGATCGAGGCTTTCGCCTTGCCCAGGGTTACCCCCAGCGCTTCGATCTCGGCAACCAGCGCATCTTCACCAGCCATGACAGGCTCCTTCAATTCCATTCGCGGCACATTAGACCGAAACTTGCCGCCAACCACAAATGGCAAAAGGCGACTTGACACAAATCATCGTGAAACCGCGCGTGCCACGCACGAGAGCCGTCAGACGCGGCAATCGATCGCCTGCACGCGGAATTCACCGACTGTCACGCCGTCCGAGGTATAGTTAAAGACGATCGTTGCCCCGAACGCCAGAAGACCGGCCAGATTCGGGGCCGCGCAAATATCCGCCTTCAGGGCGTCGCCATCGATTTGCCCTGGCACAAGTCCGGCAACTTCATAGGAGTATCGTAGAACATCGCCCTCGGCAGTTACCGAATTCAAGTACCAGCCATCGCCCAGTTCCTGCCTGGAAACAAACTGCCCGGCGAAATTGGTCAGAACGCCGGATACGCCCTGGGCCCTGACCCGAAGGTTCAGCACTTTGGCCTGAAACTCGGCATCCCCGCCCGCCGCCGCAAATCTTTCGGCGATCGACCGGGATATCGACTCGGTGGCCACTGGCAAGAACACGACAAGCATGACAAATCCGATTACCGCGCCTGCCGGCCCGCGCAAAATCGCCCCGCCGGGCCGACCCGGATCGACGGCACCGGTCAACCCCGGTGCCCGCCGCCTTGCCCCCATCAGCCACAGGTTCGCCAGTGGAAGGACCGCCAGAATGCCCGCCTTGCCATGGCCAAAAACATCGCGCGACCTCGCATGCCCAAAGGTTACCAGAGCATAGCCCGACGCCAGCAGGATTGATGCCTCGGCCAGAAACACGGCCCAAAGCCAATCGCCGCGGATGGCTTGCACAGTCAGGATTTCAAGGCCATCCGAGCATCGCAAGACCAGCGCCACGATTGCTGACAGGGCAAACAGACCCTCGCCGCCAATGACAGCACGACCCCGGTGGAAGACGGCCGCCAGCGCACCGCCCGACAAGATGATCGATGCGTCCACCGCCAGACGCCACGGCCAATCCAGCGAAAGAAGACGATAGGCCCACTCGTTCAGCATCCCGCATCCTTGCTTGCAGGCCGACCTCTAGCCGAATGCCGTCGGAATTCAAGCTACCGGCGCAATCTGCAGTTTCCATGGCAAACCGGGCGACCGTCACCTATATGGCGTGGGTATCAGTCACGACGCGAAACGCCTGCATGACCAAAACCACCGCCGATACCCTTGCCGCCGCCGTGAAGGCCACCAGGACCAAAGGCCCGCCCCCGGTGCATCTGTGGAACCCGCCCTTCTGCGGCGACATCGACATGCGCATCGCCCGGGACGGAACCTGGTTCTACCTTGGCACGCCGATCGGCCGCGCGCCGCTGGTGAAACTGTTTTCGTCAATCCTGAAGCTGGAGGATGGCAAATACTACCTTGTCACCCCGGTCGAGAAAGTCGGCATCAAGGTTGATGACGCGCCCCTCCTGGCGGTGGACTTCGACGCCACCGGCACCGGCCACGACCAAAGCCTGACCTTCCTCACCAAAACCGAAGATCAGGCCACCGCCGGCCCCGATCACCCCCTTCGGGTCGACCGGGCCACGGATGGCGAGCCCTCGCCCTATATCCTGATCCGCGCCAACCTCTGGGCGCTGATCGACCGCAAATCATTCTACCGCCTTGTCGAATTGGGTTGCCATGACCGCCATGAGGGCGCTAGCTGGTTCGGCCTCTGGTCCGGGGGGCAGTTCTTTCCGGTCATCCCATCGTCCGAGCTGCCGTAAACATCCCTGAATGCCCCGTTTCGCCGCCAATCTGACGCTTCTCTTCACCGAGGTGCCCATGCTTGACCGCCCCGACTGGGCGCGGCGCACCGGCTTTGACGGGGTCGAGGTGCTGTTTCCCTATGATCATCCGGTGGCCGATTGGGAACGCGCGCTGGCGGGCATGCCGCTGGCGCTGATCAACGCGCCGCCCGGCGACTGGGCCAGCGGAGACCGCGGTTTTGCCGCGAGGCCCGGCTACGAGACCGCCTTCCGCGACAGTTTTCTGCGCGCCGCCGACTATGCCAACCGCCTTGGCGCCGGCCGGGTGCATGTGATGGCCGGTGTCGCCAAAGGCCCGCAGGCCGAGGCG
>JBATAV010000182.1:0-3045 GCA_049662025.1 Paracoccaceae bacterium
GGCCAGGGCAGACAGCGCCGCGCGGTCATGCCAGCACCTCGGCTTCGGCCCGTGCCCGCGCCTCGGGCGACAGCCGGTCCAGCGTCAGCACCCCGTCCAGATGGTCGAACTCATGCTGCACGCAAACCGCCGCAAAGCCCGTGAAAGCCTCTTCCCGCATCCTGCCCTCCAGATCGCTCCACCGCATCCGCACCTCCGCCGCGCGTTCCACCAGCGTCGTCGGGCCGGGGATCGAAAGACACCCCTCCGGCCCCACCGCGCGGGCCTCCGACTGCCAGACCACGGCGGGATTCACCATCACCACCGGCGTCCGCCTGCCATCCTTCCAGCCCACATCCATCACGAACAGCCGTTCCAGCCGCCCAACCTGCGGCGCTGCCAACCCTCGGCCCGCCGCGTCATACATCGTCTCCAGCAGGTCCGCCGCCAGCGCGCGCACCGCATCCGACAGCACGGCAGGTGCGCAAGGTTCTGAAAGACGCGCATCGGGCCAGCGCAGGATCGGCAGGATCATCCGGAAACCCTCAGGTGCATGACTTGCGAAATAGCGGTATCAAGAAGCAAAGTCACCCCCGAGGTCGCCCAGAGGTCACCATGAACACGCCGCTCGCCTGCCTCGCCCTGATCGCCGCTTCCGCGCTGACCGCACCCGCGTTGGCGGACGGCGGCGTCACCGTCAAGCTGCCCCCCACCGAGGCCGTGGCCAAGGCCGCCAGCCCCGATTTCCTGACCCAGCTTGTCATGGCCAACGTCGTCGGCATGAACTGCCCCGGCTTTACCCTGTCCGATGGCGAATGGGCGCTGATCACCGGCACCGCCGACCGCGTGGCCAAAGCGCTGAAGATCAGCACCGGCGCCTATGACGACCAGTTCTACGGCCCCGCCTTCGCCGCCCTCGACCAACCCGGCACCTGCGCCGCCGAGGGCCCGAAGATCGCCCCCCTGATCAAACGGCTGAAATCCATGGGCGGCAGCACCGACCCGATCGGCTGAACAGCCGGCGCGGGCTTGCGCGCACCGCCCGTCACATCGCCCGCGCCCGCTCGCGCTTCAACTTTTCCATCTTGCGGGTGATCATCTGCCGCTTCAGCGGGCCCAGATAATCAATGAACAGCTTGCCCTCCAGATGGTCCATCTCGTGCTGTACGCAGGTCGCCCACAGCCCCTCGAAGGTCCGCTCCCGGCTTTCGCCCGCCAGATCCGTCCACCGCACCGTCACCGCCGACGGCCGCTTCACCTCGGCATATTGATCCGGGATCGACAGGCACCCCTCCTCATAGGTCGTGACATCTTCCGACGCCCAGACCGTCTGCGGGTTGATCAGCACCATCGGCTCGGGCGGGCCGTCCTTGATGCAATCCATCACCAGAAGCCGCTTCATCACCGCCACCTGCGGCGCCGCGAGGCCAATGCCGGGGGCGGCATACATCGTCTCCAGCATGTCCGCCGCCAGCCGCGTCACCTCTTCGGTGAGCTCGGTCACGGCGTCGCAGGCCTTCTTGAGACGCGGATCGGGATGTATCAGGATAGAGCGGATCATGACCCGGATTTAAGGGATGGACCCGCCCCGGCGCAAGAGGTCCAAGGAAACGGAAGGATTTTTCATAACAATGCATTTAATCGGGAAGGTGTGCCAATCCTGACCGTTGAATTGGTATTTCCTCCCGTGTATCCATGATCATCCGGAACATCTCCCTACCAGAGGCACTCCATGAACTTCGACACCCAGGTCAACCGTCTCGGCTCCCACTGCGTGAAATGGGACATGATGCAGGCCATCTACGGCGTGGCACCCCCCGAAGGCCTGGCGATGTGGGTCGCCGACATGGAGTTTCCGCCGCCGGCATCCGTGCAACAGGCGCTGGAGAAGATGACCGCCCACGGCATCTACGGCTATTTCGGCGATGACAACGCCTACCTCAACGCCATCCGCTGGTGGATGGAAACCCGCCACGGCTGGGCCGTGGACCCCGCCCACATCTTCACCACCCATGGCCTCGTCAACGGCACCGGCCTTTGCCTTGACGCCTTCACCCAACCCGGTGACGGCATCGTCCTGATGACCCCGGTCTACCACGCCTTCGCCCGCACCATCCGCGCCGCCGGGCGTGAGGTGGTGGAATGCCGCCTCGCCCAGCAGGATGGCCGCTACAAGTTGGACTTCGCTGCCTGGGATGCCCAGATGACCGGCCGCGAAAAGATGCTGATCCTGTGCTCGCCGCACAACCCTGGTGGCCGGGTCTGGACCCTGGCCGAACTGCAAGCCACCGCCGATTTCTGCCGCCGCCACGACCTGATCCTGATCTCCGACGAGATCCACCACGACCTGGTCTTCCCCGGCCACAAACACCACGTCATGGCCAATGCCGCCCCAGACATCACCGACCGCCTGGTGATGATGACCGCCGCGACCAAAACCTTCAACATCGCCGGGTCGCACACCGGCAACGTCATCATCGCCGACCCGGCCTTGCGCCGACGCTTTGCCGACCGGATGATGGCGCTTGGCATCTCGCCCAACAGCTTTGGCATGCACATGGTCACCGCCGCCTATTCGCCCGAAGGTGCGGCCTGGGTCGATGCGCTGATGGCCTATCTCGACGGCAACCGCCGCCTGTTCGATGACGGCATCAATGCCATCCCCGGCCTGCGCTCGATGCCGCTGGAGTCGACCTACCTGTCCTGGGTCGATTTCTCCGGCACCGGCATGGCCGCGCCTGAATTCATCGCCCGCGTCGAGAAAACCGCCAGGATCGCCACCAACCACGGCGCCACCTTCGGCAGCGGCGGCGAGAACTTCCTGCGCTTCAACATCGCCGCCCCCCGCGCCCAGATCGCCGAGGCCGTCAGCCGCCTGCAAAAGGCCTTCGCCGATCTGCAATAGCCTCGGATCGGCGGAACCGGGCCCTGACCAAAGGCCGCGACGCGGTCGCCATGGACCGGAAAACCCGTCTCGCGGTAACCTCGGGCCATGCGCCGCCTTGCCCGCCTCTTTTCCGCCCTCGTCCTCATCGCCCTGATCGGCGCCGCGGCGCTGCTATGGGT